>DATFCB010000708.1:0-9410 GCA_035253525.1 Pyrinomonadaceae bacterium
TAAATCTCAAAGAGCATTCGTCCATAAATGTTGTCGCGCCCGAAGACGCGGCTGCAACGCCGCCAGAAATGCTTCTCGAAATCCCGCGCCGTCAGCCCGTGATTGACAACGCAGTCCACGGCGAGCCGCGCCGTCACGAGCGCGGACTCGACACCGTTCTTCAGGTAGCGAGAGTCGGACGCATCGCCGACGATGACGAAGCGCTCGCTGTAAGGGAGACGCGCCGCGCCCAGCGCCACGCGCGGGTGGCAGTGGCAGTCTGGCTTCCAGTCAGGCGGCAAATAGTCGCGCATATAAGAGTCGCGCACGAGCCGCTCAGTCGCGGCCACGTCCACGTCCTCGCCGATGGCCGTGATCGTCACGTGCTCGCCCTTCGGAATGAAGGCGACGTAACGTATGTCCGGCTGCTTGAGGACGAAGAAGTGAATCATGTTGTGCAACTTCTCGCGCTGGAACTCCTCGGAGACGCGCGCCTCTATCACGCAAGTCTTCCACGTAGGGGGCGGCACGTAGCCGTAGAGCAGGCGGTTCGCCAGTTGCGAGTTGACGCCGAAGGCCCCGACCGCCAGGTCGTATTCGGCGCGCGAGCCGTCGGCGAAGTGGAGGACGGGGCGGCCCTCTAAGGTGGTCGGCACGTCAATGTCCTGGACATTCTGTTGGACGTGGCGCGCGCCGAGACGCGTGGCCTGTGTGAGCAGAAACTGGTCGAAGCTGCGCGCGCCGTCCGGGTTCTCCGTGCTGACGGGTCCGGCCCCGCGATAGACGCCGTAAATCTTCTTGGACGTTTCGTTCTCCAGCCGCGCGTAAGAGTCCTGGTAGTGCACGGCGTAGCCCTCTATCTCGTAGTGTATGACCTCGCGCGGGATGGTGGTCGCGGTCGTGCGCTCGATTTCTTGAATGAGGCGAGTGCCGACCGCGCCCGCGCACATGTTGCAGCCGGGCGCGCCCTTCCTGGCGAAGTTCTTGCCGTCGTAGATGTCCACGCGGAGGTCGAGGCCGAGGGCGCGCGCGCGTCTCAAGAGTTCGATGGCGAAGAAAGAGCCGGCCGGCCCAGCGCCGACGACGCCGACGGTGCTACCTGATTGGAGATAGGTCGGCTGCGGCATCCGTGAATCCTCGTAAGCCTTTGCGACCGGGTCGGGGTAGTTTAATCAAAACGGTTCGGGTGCTGATGAGTTTAGAACTAAACCGCTTCGACCTCAAATACCGAAGCGGCGACGATGAGCGCCTTTGAATAATTGGCACAGCAAGATTACGCGCGGCGGGCGCAAAAAATTTTCTTCCGCCGTCAATAAATTGTATATTACAGAAAACTCGTCTCTCGGCCCTCGCGAGCCTGGTCCGGGCGAACAAAATCTGCCCCGACGATTTCCTTAGCGCCGCCCGGCAACTCTTTCGGACGAGTGCTGTCCCGCATTATCGTCGGAAAATTTCAAATCCCACGTGCCTTCTGAAAGGAGACTCAAGATGCTTCGACCCTTTACCCCTTCCCCTCTCGGTCTGAAGAGACGGCGGACGATTCGCCTCCTCCTCGTCGTCGTCGCGCTCGCCTCCCTGTCGCTGCTCTCGGCCCCGCAGGCGCTGGCCGTCGAGATTCAGGTCGAGGTCTTGTTCGACAGTCTGGCCCAGCCGCCCGCGCCGCTGTCCAATGTCTGCACGCTGCGCAAGGCCGTCAACAACGCGAGCGACAACCTTGCTACCTACCCGCAGTGCCAGGCGGGCGAGGGCGGCGGCATCGTTGACACCATCGTCTTCCTCGTCCCCGGCACCATCACCTTCTCGCTCGGCGGGCCGCCCGAGAACGGCGGCGAGTCCGGCGACCTCGACGTGACCGACAACCTCACCATCATCGGCCACCCAGACGGCACGACCATAGACGCCGCAGACCTCGGCCGCGTCTTCCACGTCCACCCCGGCGTTACCCTCACGCTCATCAACATTCACATCACCAACGGCAACGAGAACGCCGGCGGGGGCGGCATCTACGTCGAGGCCGGTGCCACGCTCAACCTCAACGGCGTGACGGTCTCCAGTTCCCACACGCTGGCGGGCGACGGCGGCGGCATCTTCGCCGACAACGCCACGCTCAACATCACGAACAGCACCATCACCGGCAACACGACCCCCAACCACGGCGCGGGCATGGCCGTCAGCGGGACGACCAACATCACCAACTCGACCATCACGGCCAACCACAACCAGACCGGCCTGCTCGGCGGCATTGCCGTCTTCGGGACCTTGAACTTGCGGAGCAGCATCGTGGCGGGCAACACGAACGACTCCATCGTGGACACGTCCCCGAACATCGGCGGCGGCATCATCATCAGCCTCGGCTATAACGTCATCGGGAGCCTCGGCACGCCGCCCAACAACACCATCTACCCCGCACACCCGACCGACCAGGTCGGCGTCACGGACGCGCAGGTCAACCTCGGCCCGCTCGCCGCGAACGGCGGCCCGACGCCGACGCACGCGCTCTTGGCGGGCAGCGTCGCCATAGACAAAGGGCACAGCAGCGGCTCGACCACGGACCAGCGCGGGATGACGCGCCCGTGTGATCTGGCGTCGGTCGCGAACGCCGCGGGCGGCGATGGCGGCGACTCGGGCGCGTTCGAGGTGCAGGGCGCTTGCGGCACGGGCTCCGCGCCCGTGGCGAATGACGACTCCGCAACGGTCGTCGAAGACAGCGGCCCGAACGCCGTGGACGTGCTCGCCAACGACACGGACGCCGACATGGACACGTTAACGGTCGTCAGCGTCACGCAGGGCGCGAACGGCTCGGTCGCCATCACGGGCGGCGGCACCGGCGTCTCTTACACACCTAACCCGAACTTCTTCGGCGCGGACTCCTTCACCTACACCATCTCCGACGGCAACGGCGGCATGGACACCGCGACCGTCAACGTCACGGTCACGCCCGTTCAGGACGCGCCCGTGGCAAACGACGACGCGGCGAGTGTGGCCGAAGACAGCGTGGGGAACACTATCAGCGTGCTCACTAACGACGCAGACGCGGACGGCGACGCGCTCGTCATCACCTCCGTCACGCAGGGCGCGAACGGCTCGGTCGGAAACAACGGCACGTCAGTCTCCTACACGCCGAACCCAAACTTCTTCGGCTCGGACTCGTTCACCTACACCGTCACGGACGGCAACGGCAACTTCGACACGGCGACCGTCAACGTCACCGTGACGAACGTCAACGACGCGCCCGTGGCGAACGACGATAGCTACTCTATGAACCAGGACACGACGCTCAACGTGCCCGCGCCGGGCGTGCTCGGCAACGACACGGACGCTGACCCCGGCGACACGCTCAACAGTACGGTCGTCACTTTCCCGACGAACGGCATGCTCGCGCCGAACGCGGACGGCTCGTTCATGTACACGCCGAACCCAGGCTTTACGGGCGTTGACACGTTCACCTATCAGGCGGACGACGGCGCGGCAGCTTCGAACGTCGCGACCGTCACCATCACCGTCGCGGACACGCAGGGGCCGAACCTCACGTCGTCCGTCGCCACGACCTCGCTCTGGCCCGTGAACCACAACCTGATTAACGTCGGCCTCGCCGCGAGCGCAACCGACAACAGCGGCGACCCCGTCAGCCTACAGGTGCTGGTCTTCAGCGATGAGGATGACCTGACGCCCGCCTCGCCCAGCTTCTCGCCGGATGCGAAGAACATCGCGCCGGGCACGCTGCGACTGAGGGCGGAGCGCGACGGCACGGGCAACGGGCGCGTCTACCTGATAGTCATCGTCGCCACGGACTCTTCGAACAACGTCAGCCGCAACTTCCTGACGGTCGTCGTCCCGAAGAGCAAGAGCCAGGCGGACGTGAACGCGGTCAACCAGCAGGCGCAGGCCGCGCTCTCCTACGGCGTCGCCAACGGCATGGCCCCCGCCGGCTACGTCCCCGTCGGCGACGGCCCCGTGGTCGGACCGAAGCAGTAAACACAGGGATGAGGGATGAGGGATGAGGGATGAAATAAGAACTCTCTGTCTTTACTTCATCCCTCATCCCTCATCCCTCATCCCTTAATTATGTCTCCTGAACGTTGGCAGCAAATAGAAGAGGTGTTGCAGGCCGCTTTGGATCGGCCGGTGACGGAGCGCGCGGCGTTTCTGGCGGAGGTGTGCGCGGGCGACGGCGTGTTGAGAGACGAGGCGGAGCAGTTGTTGAGCGCGCACGAAGAGGCGGGCGAGTTTTTAGAGTTGCCGGCCATCGCGCATGACGCGCGCGTGCTCTTCGGCGACGCGCAACGGGACGCGCACGTCGGGCGCGTCGTAGGGTCTTACAGGATTGTCGGCCGTCTAGGGGCCGGCGGGATGGGGGAAGTTTATCTGGCACAGGACGCGCGGCTCGGGCGCGCGGTCGCGCTGAAGATTCTGCACGACTATTACGCGCGGGACGATGCGCGCCTGCGCCGCTTCCATCGCGAGGCGCGCGCGGCCTCCGCGCTCAATCATCCGAACATCCTGACCATACACGAAGTCGGCGAGACGGACGGCGTACACTTCATCAGCACGGAGTTCATTGACGGACGAACGCTGCGCGAATTAATCGCACAGGACGCGCTCTCGCTCGAAGAGATTCTGGACATCAGTGTGCAACTCGCCTCCGCTTTGAGCGCGGCCCACGCGGCGGGGATTATTCACCGCGACATCAAGCCGGAAAACGTCATGCGGCGCGACGACCAGTTGGTCAAGATTCTGGACTTCGGCATCGCCAAGCTGACGGAGCCGCCGCCCACCGAGTTCCCGAGCGAAGCGCCGACGAGAATCCTCGGCCAGACGGAGGCCGGGATGGTGATGGGGACCGTCGGCTACATGTCGCCAGAGCAGGCGCGCGGCCTCGCGGTGGACGAGCGCACGGACATCTGGAGCCTGGGCTGCGTGCTTTACGAAATGCTCGCGGCGCGCTCGCCGTTCGCGGGCGAGACGCGCATAGACACGCTCGTCGCGGTCCTTGAGCGCGAGCCCGCGCCGCTCTTAAATCCGGCGGAGGACGCGCCCACGGAACTGCGCGAACTCGAACGCATCGTCATCAAGGCCCTGAGCAAAGAGAGGGCGGAGCGCTACTCGACCGCCGCGGAGATGCTGGAAGATTTAAGGGGCGTCAGCCGCTCGCTCTCTGGAAGTCTCAAAGGCCGTGCCGCGCTCGAAGCCCTGCGCGCAACGAGCAGCACGCAAGCCGACGAGCATGAGAGCGACACTCTCTCCACCGCCCTTTCATCTTCAAACGGTCGGGCGACTGCCGCCGCGCTCGCCGAGCAACAGGCGCGCGAGTCGCAGCGCCGAATCGTCAAGGCTTTAATCGCGATCTGTCTGTTATTCGCGCTCGCCGCCGTGACTTTCCTTTACAACCGTTCAATGGCGCGACGCGCGGCAGCGCCCGCTCCCGGCACGGACGCGACCGCGAAACTCTACACGGAGATGACCGAGGCCGAGCAGCTTGCCTTCATTGACATCCAGGAACAGAGAATCTCCGCGCAGATGGGCGAGCGCCCCGTGCGGCTCAGCGAAGACGCGTTGCGGGCAATCAAGCTGCACGTGGACAGGTACGTCGCGCGCCTCGGCAGCACCTCCACCCGACAAGGCGAAGACGACCTGCGCGCCGTCTACGCCCGCGCCGCCCCCTACCTGCCGCTCATCGGCCGCACGTTCACCGAGCGCAAGGTCCCCGTCCTCGTCGGCATCTACCTGCCTCTGATCGAGTCGGAATACACGTCCTGTTTGGTGAACGACATCGGCGCGAAGGGCCTTTATCAATTCCTGCCGGGCACGGCGCAACTCTACGGCGTCTCCCGCGAGGAGATGTGCGACGCGGAGAAGATGACGCCCGCCGCCGCACACTACATCGCCGACCGCATGGCCGAACTCGGCGACGACGCCCAGAGCATGACGCTCGTGATCATGAGCTTCAACAGCGGGGCCGAGCGCCTACGCGACTCGCTCCGCCGCCTCCGCGAGACCGGCAACCCCGAAAGAAACTTCTGGACCCTCCACGCCAGCCGCGACCGCCTCGACAAAACATTCAGAAACGAAAACGCCTACTACGTCCCACGCTTCTTCGCCGCCGCCATCATCGGCGAAAACCCCCACACCTTCACCCTCCAAACGCCCCCGCTCACGACCCTCGCCGGGCCGAGCGCACATGCTGAGCCTTAGCTAAGTCGTGGGCGATTATCCTGGAGGAGTTTGTATTTTGGCGGGGCAAGACCCTGGCCCAGTTTAGCGGCTCAGGCTAAGGCCGCCGACTAAAGTTAAGAGGTCTGGTAACACCTCATTCAAATCACCGGTCTTGCAGCAGACGGGGCTGGCTTTGACAGGAGCATCAAACCATGTTTCCAAAGCTGCGACTTCAACCCCCGGCAAAAGTAGCGGGATGACCCTGTAACCCGCATCTTTCTTTTGCTCTTCTATGTTTTGAGCTTTCTGAAATTCCTTGCGTATCCAGGGTGAATTTATAGTGCTGGGGCTGAGCACAACGATGGCTCGCTGTGCCTTCTCGATGGCCTCCTGAACGTCTGGGGCGAGGACGGGGCCGCCGCGTGAGTTGTTCAAGTCATCCCACACGCGCACGCCGCGAATGATGAGGGCGGCGCGTAAGCTCCTGACAAATTCGTCATCCTCGTTCACGTGGGAGACGAAAATAAATCCCGTGTTGGAAGCCGGCCGTGGGGTGATATGTTCGCCGGGATCTATGTTTTGAAAACCTAAAATGTTCGGTCTCAAAACCAGACTGTCCGTGGTTTTCTTCGGCGCGGCTTGTCTTGCTATTTCCTTGGTCAGATGCTGGCGAACATCTCTTTCGAATTGCGAGACTTCATCATATTTCCAAATAAAAGCTCCTAATTTCTCCACCTTGTCTCTGAATTCTATAACCTTCGTGTATTGGCGTATCTCTTCGAGCTTATCCATGTAGAAAGGGGTCTGGCGAAAGTAAAGCATTATATGAGGGCGCGTGAAATCTTTGTAGCATTGATATGCTTTCTCAAATTCTTCTTCAGTCCCGGAGTCGGCTCGATTGGTCGGTGTGCCGAATCGTCGCCACATCATTCCGATGAAGATGTTGATCGTCTGCAAGTCTATTTCATTATTGATTACATCCTGGGCATCTGCCCCAAACCCCGGCCACCCGTGAGTCTCGTAACGCACGGCCTCAAGCTCCACGTTGAGAAGCTGCGAAGCGATCCACCTCATCTCCTCGACGATATACGAGACGAGATTGCGCTCCTCGCTTAACTCTCCCGGCGATGCGATGAAAATCCGAAGTTTCGTCATGCGCCCTCTATTTCAATCGCTTCTCAGGCTCCCTGCACTGCTTCCAGAAGCAGTTGTAGCTCGACGGCATCGAGGAAAAATAGATTCGGGTCGGTCGTGAGCGTGAGGTCGCGCTCACCTCGCAAAATGGCTTGCAGCTTGGAAATCAAAGCCTTGACTTGCTCCGGGATATCTTCCCCCGCCAGGTATGTGAGCTGCTCCCCGATTGTCGTCGCCTCACCCTGCCGGATGGCTTGAGCTATCAGCTTGTACACTTGCGCGTGCGGACTTCTACTTTCCCCGCCGGTGCGGCGATAAGCAAGATAACTCTCGACGGCCCGGCGCTGCGCATCGGCGGCAGCCTGTGTGTTGCCGGTAGCCTGTTCCAGCGCCTGAAGGTTGCTCCAAGCCGTCCACGGTTGAGCGGCGTGGCCGTAGCGCCTGTCGTATTCAACGACACGGCGTAGCTCGTGTCGGGCTTCATCGTAATTTTTCAGCTTGATGAGAATGTTGGATAGGTTATTGCGGGCAATTCCTTCACGCATCGAATCTCCGAGCTTGCTGTAAATATCCGCCGCCTGTCGGTAACATTTCTCGGCCTCTTCCAGTCGCTCCATCGTGGCATAAAGACTGCCCAGTTCCCCCAGACTGCCGGCTTCACCGGCAAGGTTCTTCTGTTGGACGGTAATGGCTAGGGACTGCCGGTAGGCCCGCTCGGCCTGTTCAAACTGGCCGGCTTCCCTGTACGCTATCCCTATTTGATGCCAGACAGAGGCGACGCTTAGCGGCTCGCCCAGGCGTTCAAAAACACCCAGCGCTTCGTTATAGATTTCCAGCGCCTCGGCGTAGCGATGTTGTAACAGACGGACCGTGCCTAGTTGACCTTTGGAGACGGCTACTGACCTCAGGTCGTCAAAACTCTGATCGCGGCTGATGGCCTCCTGGTAGACTGCTGCCGCTTCGTCCAGCCGTCCTAACGCCGTCAGGCAATCGCCGGTATCCGTAATCGCTACCGAGGCCATGCGTGCGGCGTTCGTGTCCCCCGCGTCTGCCAGAGCCTGAAAACGCTTCTGCGCTTCGTTCAAAGTCGCCAGCGCCTCTTCGGCTAATCCGCCCATCTTCAGCACTCTTCCGAGCCTGACGTAAGCCACGGCGATGTCATAACCGGCACCAGCGTAAGCTGCTTCTCCTAACGCCACGGACCGCTGGCAGAGTTGTAGGGCAGCAGCGGCGGCCTCACGCACGTCGCCGCGTTCGAGCATCTGGTCAATGCTCGCGCTTTCTGCCGTGAATCTGGCGTGGCTCCAATCCCCCAATGTTTGGGACGCGCGCTCGCGCACGCTTGTCGCCTGCGCGAGCGCCTGGGGTCGGCCTAATGTGGAGAGTATTGACTCCACACGATTCGCCAGGTCTACCGTCTCCTCCGGCGATGCATTGTCCTCCATCCATTCGAGCATCTTTATCAGGTTGGGCAATTCCAGGAGGGCCATCCGGGCAGCTAATTCGGCGTCCTTTAATCGTTGCTCATACAAAAAGAGTGTCAACTGCTTCATGCCTTCGGCCCAGCGTAACGTTGCCTCGTCACGCTCCGCCGCGCTCATCTCTCTCAGCAGATACGAAGGCAGGGCCGGGTCAAGACGCAAGTGGTAATAACCCATATCTTCGGCTAGTCCCACTCCGACCAGTTGCTTGGATAAGTCTATTAACGCTTCGGGCTCTGCGCCGAGCATTAGCGCGAGCACCATCAGATTCGCCCCGCGATGGAACACGCCCAACAGCTTGAGCTGCTCTCGCGTTAGTGTTGACAGCCGGCGCAGCGAGAGTTCCAGACTGGCGTGCAAAGAATTCTCCGGGTCGTCTGGATATTTCTCGCGCAACTCGACCATCAATTGCCGCAGGCTCTCAGCGGTCGCCCGCAGGCCGCAGCGGCTAATCTCACGCGCCAGCAGGACCAGGGCGCGGGCATGACGATTGACGGCTTCAACCAGTGCTATGATTCCCTCAAGCGCAAGGCCGGAATCGTCCGCGCCGGGAGACAAGCCCTTTTGCCTCAGCACCTCACTGACTAGCTCGACGGCATCATTCTGGCTCAGCGGGCCAAGAGCAATCTCCCTGCTCTTATTATCAAAAGGCGCGGGGAGCGG
>DATFCB010000709.1:0-11053 GCA_035253525.1 Pyrinomonadaceae bacterium
CTCTTCGTCGCGGCCGACGCGGGCTTTGCAGACCTGCTCGCAGGCTTCTTCACGACCAATCACGATAACCTCCTGGGCCATCTCCTGCTGGCCCTCTCCCTGACGTGGGTCAGCGGCGGCTTCCTGCGCGCGGCGCTGTTCGGCGGGGAAGTGAAGCCGCGAGCGCGCGAGACTTTTACGGCCCAGCCTCAGACGGAGGGGAACGCGGCGGCGGACCCGTACGCGGTCTTAACGCCGCCGCCCTTGAAGGCTGAGCCATTTTCGCTCGGCATCATAGAGGTCGGCGTGACGCTCGGCCTCTTGAATTTACTCTTCCTGGCGTTCGTCCTCACGCAGTTGCGTTATCTCTTCGGCGGCGCGGCGCTCGTTCAGGGCGAGGGCGCGTGGACCTACGCGCAGTATTACCGCCGCGGCTTCTTCGAGCTGGTCACGGTGGCCGTGCTCGTCCTGCCCGTCCTGCTCTCGGCGCACAAGCTGCTGCGCAAAGAGAATGCGGCGCACGAGCGCGTCTTCCGCGCGCTGGCCGGCGCGCAAGTCATACTGCTTTTCGTCATCATGGCCTCAGCCGTGCGGCGCATGCTGCTTTACCAGAGCGAGTACGGTCTGACGGAGCTGCGTCTCTACACGACGGCTTTCATCGCCTGGCTCTGCCTGGTCTTTGTCTGGTTCATCCTGACGGTGTTGCGCGGGCGGCGCGAGCAGTTCGCCTTCGGCTCGCTGGTCGCGGGCTTTCTCATCGTCGCCACGTTGCACGTCATCAACCCCGACGCACTGATCGTCCGCACGAACCTCGCGCACGCGCGCGCCGGTCGCGGCTTCGACGCGCGCTACGCTGTTACCTTGAGCGCCGACGCGGTCCCCGCGCTGCTGGAGGCCCTGCCGGAATTGAAGAACCCGGATGACCGGCGTTACATCGCCGTCACGATTCTGGACAGGTGGTCGGAGGAAGAGGGCGAAGACTGGCGCACCTGGAACTGGTCGCGCGCACAAAGCCGCTGGGCCGTGCTTGATAGATGGAGCGAGCTTAACGCGCTGGATACGGAGTGGCGCATCAATCGAGAGGTCGGCGCGCCCGTCGAGGTCATTCCGCCGGGCGATACTGTCAGCGGCGAGGTTGCGGCCGCGGTTAAAGCTCCGGCGGGCGAAACGAAGAGGCGCACGCAAAAACGCAAAGGCGCGGGCTTACGCGCTCGATAGCGCAAAAGTTTCACTCCTTCGCGTTAGCTCGGGCGTCGCATTTGACCTGCGCTCCGCGCTTAAAATAGCTTGCGTGGCGACGCGCCTGAGTAGAGAATGAGCGCGCACGAGCCATGCGCGCTGAAGAGACCGCAAGCCGTTTCACTGCTTTGCAGGCCGTGCGCTCGTCGCGGCGACGGTCCCGCCATCTCAGGCGAATTCGTCGTCGTCGTCGTGCGGAAAATCGCGGACTCCACTACATCCACAATCGCTGCTGCCCTCGTATCTCTTCTGTTCTTTTGCAAGGCTCTGGTAAGGGCCGACAGTTCGCTTCCTGGATTCAGAAAGGAGAAGTTATGAGAAAGAACTTCCATCGTACACTGGGTCTGGTCGTTTTGCTGTTTGTGGTCGGATGCGGTTTCGAGGCGCGCGCGCAGGAGAGTACCGCGATGCCCGCGCAGGGCGGGGCGCAGAGTCTTTACAAGCGGCTCGGCGGCTACGACGCGCTGGCCGCGGTGACGGACGATTTCATAGGGCGGTTGGTGGCGGACAAGTCGCTCGGGCGCTTCTTCGGCGGCGCGAGCAACGATTCCAAGAAGCGCATCCGCCAACTCGTCGTGGATCAACTGTGCGCGGCCACTGGCGGCCCCTGCCTCTACATCGGGCGTGACATGAAGACCACGCACACCGGCCTCGGCATCACCGAAGACGACTGGACCGCCTCCGTCAAGCACCTCACGGACACGCTCGACAAATTCAAAGTGCCGAAGGCGGAAAAAGATGAACTCTTTAAAATCGTCGGCACTCTCAAGCCCGACATCGTCGAAAAGAAGTAAGAGCAGCATCCAGGAGTCAGAATCCAGAATGAAAGGCCGAGAGCCGCTTCTCTTTTATTCTGGATTCTGACTCCTGGATTCTGTATTCTGCCTTTCGTATGACTCGCGATCTGGTGCGGGAGTATCTCACCTACATGCAGGTGGAGAAGGGGCTCTCGCGCAACTCCCTGGAAAGTTACGGGCGCGACCTGGCGCGGCTGAAGGCTTGGGCCGAGGCGCGCGGCCAGGCGGTCGAGAGCCTGGAGCGCGTTGACCTGAGAAACTGGATCGCGGACCTCTCGCGCGAAGGCTTGTCGGCGGCCTCCGTCTCCCGCGCCGTCAGCGCCGCCCGCGGCCTCTTCCGTTTCCTGATGCTCGACGGCCACATCAAGAAACACCCCGCCGAAGACTTGAACACGCCGCAACTAAACGCGCACTTGCCACGGTTCCTGAGCGAGGCGGAGATGGAGCGGCTGCTCCGTGTGCCGGACACTGCGACGGACGAAGGCGTGCGCGACCGCGCCATGCTCGAACTGCTCTACGCGGCGGGACTGCGCGTCTCCGAATTGGTCGGACTGAAGCGCGCCGACCTCAACCTGGACGCGGGCCTCGTCGTCTGCCACGGGAAGGGGAGCAAGGAGCGGCGCGTCCCCATCGGCAAGAGCGCGACTCACTGGTTGCAGCAGTACGCGCGCGTTCGCGTTCGCAATGATAAAGCGCACAGCCAGCATCTTTTCATCAACAGCCTGGGCGCGGGCCTCTCGCGCAACTTCGTCTGGGCGATGATCAAGCGTTACAGTGCGCAGGCCGGGCTCGCACGCGTCTCGCCGCACACGCTGCGCCACAGCTTCGCCACTCACCTCCTGCAACGCGGCGCGGACTCGCGCTCCGTCCAGGCGCTCCTGGGCCACAGCGACATCTCGACCACGCAAATCTACACGCACATCACAGACCGCCACATGCGCGCCACCTACGACCGCCACCACCCGCGCGCACGACTCGGAAACGAGACGCCGCTCGACGACGAAACTTAAATCCAGAGGTCTTTTAAGACCTCCCCCTACCTTTCGGCTTTAAGAGTCGTCTTAATAATACCCGGAGCATAGAGCGTCGCACTCGCGCGCGGAAATTCTCGTTAGAAAATCACCTTGACTGTTATGGAGGCGCGGAGTAGTCTTTGCGTGTTCTTCACTCAAGGGTTTATTTGTCCTCGCTTCTCTATTCTGGTCCTTTATCGAACACACGAGCTTCTCATGGCGCTGGTTCGTCGCAGAGCCATCTCTGTTCGATGATCAGAGGTTTTACTACTAACGTCTGACAGCCCTCTCGAATCAATTGCCGAGGAATGAACTTCAATGGAAAACAAGAATACTTCTCCTCTTTCCTCCTGCTATTCGTGGGGGATGGCGTCATCTCTGATCGCGAAACGTCTTCTTCCTTGCCTCCTTGCTCTCTTCTTCATTGCGCCGGTCATTCGAGCGCAAACTAACACCGGACAGCTTCAAGGTCTGGTCAAAGACCAGGCCGGGGCGGTCATCCCCGGCGTGACCGTCACGGCGACGCACGTTGCCAGCAACCTCAAAGTCGAGCGCGTCACAGACGAGTCAGGCCAGTTCCTCTTCCCCTCGCTCGCGGTCGGCGAGTACACGCTCTCGGCTTCGTTAACCGGGTTCAAGCAGTTAACGAAGACCGGGATTGACTTGCGCATCGGGCAGGTCATTGATCTGGACCTGGAGCTTGAGGCCGGGGAGATCAGCGTCACCGAGACGGTCCCGCTGGGCGAGCAACTGTTGCAGACGACGACGGCCGAGGTCAGCGATGTCATCGAGCGCCGACGCGTCACGGAATTGCCGCTCAACGGCAGGCAGTTTCTCCAACTGGCGCTCCTCAGCGAAGGCGTCGTCAAGCCGCCCGGCGGCACGCGCGGCGGCGCGCTGCAACAGGCCGGAGAACTGGTGAACGTGGCGGGCCAGCGTAGCGGCCACAACATCTACCTGCTCGACGGGGTGAAGATTACGGATGAGTATTTTAACAATATGGTCATCAGCCCTTCGGTGGACGCCATTCAGGAGTTCAAGATTCAGAAGACGAGTTACGCGGCCGAATTCGGCGGCAAGGCCGCGGCCCTCATCAACGTCGCCACGAAAGCCGGCACCAGAGAATTTCACGGCAACGCCTTCGAGTTCCTGCGCAACGAGAAGTTGGACGCCAGAAACTTCTTCGATGACCCGACGAAGCCCATCCCGCCGTTCAAACAAAATCAGTTTGGCGGCACACTGGGCGGCCCCGTCCGCATCCCACGGATTTACGACCACGAGGACAGGGCGTTTTTCTTCATAAGCTACGAAGGGCAACGCATCAGCCAGTCGCTCACGAAAACATTCTCCGTCCCGACGGCCGCGATGCGTGCGGGCGACCTTTCGGCCTTCGGCCAGATTTACGACCCCTTCGCCACAGACGCGAACGGCAATCGTCTGCCGCTTGCGGGCAATCGTATTCCGACGCAGAGGCTCGACCCGGTCGCGCTCGGCCTGCTCGCCAGAGTCCCTTTGCCCAACCAGCCCGGCATCTCGCGCAACCTGATTTCGACAGAGGTGGAGAGAACCGACACGGACCAGTTCAGCCTGCGACTCGACGACCAGTTGACGGAAAAGGATGCGCTCTTCTTCCGCGCGTCAACTTTTAACGCCAACGCCTTTCAACCCTTCGGCACAGGCAAGCTCAACGAATCGCTGTTGCCCGGCTTTGGCCGCCAGCTTACGACCAAAGCGGTCAATCTGGCCTTCAGCCACACGCACTATTTCACCCCGGACTTTCTCAACGAATTTCGCTTCGGTTACCTGCGCGCTTCCGGCGGGCAGGTGAGCGCGAACAGCGGCGTGGATTTCGCCTCGACGGTCGGGCTGAACGGCGTGACAGAGAACCCCGCGGACGAGGGCTACCCGCTCGTCTCTCTCGGCGGCCTGTTCAGCAACATCGGCGACCCGACCACCTTTGTCACACGCCGCGACACAAGCCTTGAGTTCTACGACAACGTCTTCGTCAATCGCGGCGCGCACAAGCTCAAGTTCGGCGTCTATCTCTATCGCCTCAATTTCAACCCGGTCAACCCGGAAGCCGCACGCGGCTCGTTCTCTTTCACGGGACAATTTACGGGGCCGCGTCCCGGTCAGACCGGCAACGCCTTCGCGGACTTCCTGCTCGGCTATCCAGGCAGCGCACAGGTCGGCATCGGCCGCGGCGACGAGCAGGGGCGGACGACCTGGTTTCATTCCTACGTCCAGGACGAATGGAATCCGACCCGCGACCTGACCATCAACCTCGGCCTGCGTTGGGAGATTAACCAGCCTATCAGGGACATTAACAACCGCCTGTCGGCGATTGACTACACAGTGCCGGGCGGACGTTTCGTGATCGCCAGCGACGATGCCGGTAACATCTCCCCGACGGCCGCCGAACTGCTGCCGCTCATCCCGATTCCTTACGTCACGTCCGCCGAGGCCGGTTGGGACCGCTCTCTCCTGCGTGACAGTCCTCCGCGCCTGGCCCCGCGCTTCGGCATCGCCTGGAGACTTCCCGGCAAATCCGAAACCGTCTTACGGGGCGGCTACGGCATCTATCTCAACCAGTGGGCCTACAGCGTGCAGCAGGCGCTCGCGCGCAATTTGCCCTTCTTCCTCCTGAAGAACATCAACGTCGCGTCCGATACGTCGGTCCCGACCCTCGACACGCAGAACATTCTCACCTCGAACGCGATTGGCAACATCGGCGGCAATAACGTTGACCACGACTTCAGCATCGAGTACGCCACCACGGCGAGCCTGAGTCTTCAGCACATGCTGACATCCAGCACGGCCGTCGAATTCTCTTACGTCGGCTCCAACATACAGGGCGCGGATAGCTCCACCGTCCGCAACGTCCCGCTGCCGGGAAACGGCCCCATCGCGCCGCGCCGTCCCATCCCTCGCCTTAGCTCGTTCACCAGCCTGCGCTGGGACGGCTATTCGAGCTATCACGCCGGCACGTTGAGAGTCGAGAAGAGACTCACTAACGGATTCTCCATGAGCGCCAACTACACTTTCTCGAAATCAATTGACGACGCCTCAGACCCCGGCGGCACGACCAACGAAGCGAACCTCCCGCAGGATGTCAGAGACCGCGACGCCGAGCGCGCCCTGTCGAGCTTCGACCACACACATCGCTTCGTCGCGAGCGGCCTCGTTGAGCTGCCGTTCGGCAGGAACAAAAGATTCCTGAATCGCCCCGGATTGCTCTCGGCGCTGGCCGGGGGATGGAGGCTGACCGGCATCGTGACACTTCAGAGCGGCGCGCCCTTCACCGTCAACGATCAGACGGACCGGGCCAACATCGGGCAGGGGCCGGCGCAGCGGCCCAATTGCCTGCGCGACCCCAATCTGCCGTCGGGCGAGCGGACCGTTGACCGTTATTTCGACACCTCCGCGTTCACGCCCGCCGCCTTCGGGACTTTCGGCAACTGCGGACGGAACATCGTCATTGGGCCAAGTTTTAAGGAGGTTGACTTGGCCGCCGCCAAGCTCATTCATTTCGGCGAGTCGAAGAGCCTGGAGTTCCGCACGGAAGTCTTCAATCTCTTGAACACGCCTAATTTCGACACTCCGAACCGCTTCGCCTTCACGCCGAACTTTGGCAAGATTTTCAGCGCCGGCCCCTCGCGGCAAATTCAGTTCGGGCTGAAACTGGCATTCTGAAGCTTCGAGCTATAGTCCCTTGCCATTGAGTGCGACCCACAGGAAGTCTCACGCTGGAGGCGCAAAGACGCAAAGAAAGACTTAATGGTTTTCTTTGCGTCTTTGCGTCTCCAGCGTGAGATGTTTTCTTCAGGGCTACACTCAATTGCAAACAGATGGGATTAACTTTTCGGCATCACTGTTCGACCGGCGAGGCTCGCGACGACCGCCGCCAGCTCGGCCGGCTCGATGGGTTTGGGCAAGTGTATCTGAAAGCCCGAGAGCAGGACGCGCATGCGGTCTTCAGAGCTGGCGTAGGCCGTCAAGGCGGCTGCCGGGACGTTGCCGCCGCGTGATGGGTCCAGCGCGCGCACGCGCCGGATCAAAGCGTAGCCGTCCTCGCCCGGCATGGCGATGTCCGCGACCAGCACGTCCGGCCTCAGACGTTCGAGCGCGGCCATCGCTTCCGTGACGGAAGAGGCGGCCGTCACTTCCGCGCCACGCTCCCTGAGCGTCACCGCCACATAATCGAGCGTATCGGGTTCGTCGTCCACCACGAGCACGCTCAAACCTTGAAGGCTCGGCGCGCCGTCATCCTCAGGTTTGCTGGCGTTCGTTTGCAGCGTTGTCGCCGCCTCATCAATCGAAGGCGCAAACGCCTTCTGCGACAAAGGCAGGTTGACCGTGAAAGTGGCCCCGTGTCCTATGCCGTCGCTCTCGGCCTGAACCGTGCCGCCGTGCAGCTCGACCAGGTGGCGGACGATTGCGAGGCCGAGACCCAGGCCGCCGTGCGTGCGCGTGGTCGAGCCGTCGGCCTGTCGGAAGCGGTCGAATACGTAGGGCAAAAACTCCGGCGAGATTCCTGGGCCAGTGTCCGAGACTCTGACCTGCGCGTTCGCGCCCGCGCGGCCAAGCTGAATCGAGACGCGGCCGCCCGGCGGCGTGAACTTGACGGCGTTCGAGAGCAGGTTCCAGACCACCTGCTGCATGCGGTGCGGGTCGCAGGGGACCAGATTTACTTCAGGGTCGAATGTCGGCTGAAGCTGAATCGCTTTGGCCGAGGCTGCGGGGCGAACGGCGTCCATCGCGGCCTCTATGACGGGCACTATCTCGACCGGGCGCGGGTCAAGCCTGAGCTTGCCGCTGATGATGCGCGAAACGTCCAGAATGTCCTCTATGATTTGCGACTGCGCGCGGGCGTTGCGCTGTATGGTCTGAAGCGCGCGCGCCGTCGCGGCTTCGTCCAGTTGACCTGAGGTGAGCAGTTGGGTCCAGCCTATGACGGCCGTCAAAGGGGTGCGCAGCTCGTGCGAGAGCGTAGCCAGGAATTCATCCTTGACGCGGTTCGCCTCCTGCGCGTCCTGATAGAGCCGCGCGTTGTCAACGGCGAGCGCGGCCCTGTGCGCCAGGTCTTCCGCCAGCGACAAATCTTCCGCGCTGTAGCGCCGGCCCGACTCGGCTGCGATGAAACTGATCGCGCCGAGCGTGCGCCCCTGCACGACCATCGGGACGGCCATCGCCGACTTCATCCCCAGCCCGCGCAAGAGACTCAGTTGCTCGTCGTCACGCGCTGCCGCCACGAGCAGTTCGTCCGGGATGTCGCTGTAAAGCTCCGGCTGGCCCGTGCGTATAACTTTCGTCACGCCGCGCTGCTCTTTCGGGTCGAGCGGGTACTGGCGTTGAAGCTCGCGCGCCATCTCGACCTTCGAGGGGTCAACATGGGCAATCGCCAGCGGGTGAATCGTGCCGTCCTTCTCTATGACGTGGACGGCGCACCAGTCAGCCACTTCGGGGACGACCAGCCTCGACACGCTCGCTAGCGTCGTCTCGTAATCGAGCGAGGAGGCCAGGATGGCGCTCGCCTGTGCCAGAAAAGCGGACCTCCGCTCGGCCGCCTCCGCCCGCGCGCGCGCGCGTTGCGCCGACTCGACGAGGGCGTGCAGGTCCAACTCACCGGAGAGCGTCTGTCCCATGCGGTTGACCGTCTCGATGACTTCCGTCTGCTCGCGCAGTTTCGTCTCGATGCTTCTGCGCTCGGTGACATCCGTGCTGACGCCGACGTAGCCGCGCACGCGGCCCTCCGCGTCAGCGATGACGGCGTTGCGGACGTGCGCGCAGAACGTGCTGCCGTCTTTCCGGCGGACGACGAACTCGCCCTCCCAATAGCCCACGCTCGCGATGCTTTCCATGATCTCGTGGGCCAGTGTGTCAGAGGATGCGGGGACGGTGACACTGAAGATGCTCTCGCCCATGACCTCGTCGGCCGTCCACTGATAGAGCTTCTGCGCGTACTTGTTCCAGTAGACTATCTTACCTTCGGGGTCCGTGGCGATGACGGCGTTGCGGACGTGATCCAGGAGCAGGCTGTAAAGCTCTGCACTACGGCCCAGATACTTCTCTCGATCAAGTTCTTCGAGCATGCTTGTCTGTAGCGAAGGCGCGCCTTCAGGGGAAAGACGCACCGTCAGCCCGGCAGTCTTGTTTCAGGGGGCAACACGACGGACCACGAGTTTACGACTGGGATAAGAATTAACAGATAAAGGAGGGAAAGGGAAGGACGACTCTTGAGAACAGCATCAAATGGACACGGGAGGCCGTGAGCCTCCCGTCAATGATTGATAGCGCAACCGTCCTGCTGAGAGTTCTCTCGGGCCTGCGTTACTGGTTCGCGCCCTTTTTAATTTCTTCAATTGGCTTAAGGATGCGACACTTACAACATACTTTTCGAGCAGACACATTTGACGGATTGACAGGCGTGCTCATGCGGGCAGCTTTCCAGGGTGGGACTAAGGAAGAAAGTGAGTGAGGCTGTGGCACAGCCCCATTCAAAAGGGTGGTGCGCCCGGCACGACTCGAACGTGCGACCTTTTGGTTCGTAGCCAAACGCTCTATCCAACTGAGCTACGGGCGCTCTCGCTTAAAGCGGAAGGAAGAATATACGGGCGCGCTTCTTGAGTGTCAAGCGGGCGTGTTTTGAGAAAACGGCTGCGCTCGGGGTCGTCAAATTAACGCCCGTAGTAGCCCGGTCGCGTGCGCGCTATCAACTCAGGGCGGGAGACTTCGATGCGGATGGCGCGCCAGCGGCCGGCGGGCGCGCTGGTGTTGGTCGGGCGGTAGAAGACCGTATAGAGCGTGCGCAGATCGGCGGCGACCTCCGCGTAAATGCGGCCCATGTCTTCGAGGCGGCGGATTTCGTTGAGGCGTCCGCCAGTGCGGTCCGCGAGGGTCTGCATGCGCGAGCGCGCGGCCGTGTAGATGGCAGTCTGCACGGGTATCAGGAAGGGCAGGCGCTTGGGGTCGCCCGACGGCAGGGCGAGCGGGTAGATGGTGACGCCCTGGCGGTCGGCCGCGGAGAGCACGGCCCGGAGCGGCGCGCTCTCGTCCGGCTTGACCGAGGCGACGGCCTCGTCGTTGGTGCGCGCGCTCGCCGCGGAGTTTCTGTCCAGCACTTTCATCTGCGTGTCCAGCCCGTCGGTCAAAACCACTATGGCCTTGCGCCGGCTCGCTTCCTGGGCCAGCATCTCCAGCGCGTAGTCGAGCGCTTTGTAGAGGTGCGTCTCGCCCTTGCCCTCCACGTACTCAATGGCCTTGGCGGCTTTCCTGAAGTCGTTCGTAAAGTTGACGCGCGTCTTGACCGCCTCGTTGAAGGTGACGACGGCGACGCGGTCGTTGGGCGAGAGCGCGTCCAGAAAGCGGTAGGCCGACTGCTTGAGCGTCGGGCGGAAACTTTGCGTCGAGCCGGACAGGTCCAGGAGCAGCACGAGGCTGAAAGGCGCGGTGTTGGGTTCGAAATCCGTGATCGGCTGAAGCACGCCGTCTTCGTAAACGGAGAAGTCGCGGCGCGAGAGGTTCGTGATGGCGCGCCCCTGGCGGTCCACGACGCCGACGTTGAGCTGCACCAGCGAGGTGTTGACCTTCAACACCTCGTCGGGGTCGTCCTGCGCGGAGGCCGTGGCCGGTGTCAGAAAGACGCAGGACAAAACGAGGGCCAGACCGGCGCAGAAGGATTTCAGTGCATGGGGAGCAGCAGAGGGGCGAAAGTTAATCATCGCTCGAAACAACCGTCAAAAGAGATGTTGCGAGTATGCCCGCCGCGCGCTCGATTTGGCAAGAGCACCCGCCGGGCAGCACAAAACACGCCCCTCTCCGACGCTTTTCGCGCGCCGTAAGTTGCTCCGGGAAATAGTGGTCAGTGGTCAGTTAAGAGAAAGACAAAAGGCAGCCGAGTGAGATTAACCCGGCTACTTCTTTCTTTTTTAACTGACCACTGACCACCGACTACTGACCACTGTTACCTGCCTACTGCTTTTCGGCGTCGCGTGGGGAGGGGAGTGACGGCTTCGGCGGGCGCGA
>DATFCB010000710.1:0-4848 GCA_035253525.1 Pyrinomonadaceae bacterium
CGCGGGCATCAACTGCATCAGCCCCTGTGCGCCGACGTGCGAGCGGGCGCGCACCTTGTACTTGGACTCCTGCCAGATGACGGCGTGAAGGAAACGCGGGTCAACGCCGTGGCGCTCGCCCGCGCGCAGGATGATTAGATCAAGCTCGCGGTCGCCAGAGCTGGGCATGTCGGCAGGGATGTAGTCGGCGGCGACGTTGGTCGCGTCAATCGCGGCTTTCGCCGGAGACTCAGACGCTTGCACGCTGGGCGCGTAAACTCGATTGAAGACGAGACCGGTAACGTTGGTGAAAAGGAAAAGTGCTATGAGTGCAACGGGCGCAAATTTTAAAGAGCGAAAATGGGGAACAAATCGGGTCAGATTCATCTAATCCGTCTCCATGTGAGCGATGGCTTTCGACCATCCGGGCCGCGCAAGGGTTCTCGCGCAGTTTTGGGGGCTACGCATGGCGGATTCGATTGACAAAGATCAGTAAATCGAAACCGGAGATAAGATGGAAAGATACCCCTTTCGGTTGCTCGCTACGCACGAAAAAAGTCCGCTAAAGCATTGATTCCATATGTACTTAATCCGACCGTCCAGAAGCCTATATATAATGCGGCTTCAAGCCGTTTTCGTTCATCCTGAGAGAAGTTTTGAGAGCGCAAAGCTATGCTCGCGTATCGAAGGTGTACGAATTTTTTTACGATATGGGCTAGTTCAGAATGATTGTCTGAAGTTGAGTCGTTTAAGACGATTCGTGTGGGCCAGAAGTGATTCATTCACGCAATCATGTTGACTTGAAGTGGACAAACGCATAACCTCGCGCGAGTTTGTCCGACCGATTTTGGTAGTCCTTCAAATAGGAATAATAGACAGGGATGGACAGGATAACAGGAATTTGAGATTTCAAATTTGGGATTTCAAATTCTCATCCTGCTTTTACATTTTTGCTAGCGGGAGCGAAGAGAATAATGACGAGCGACGAGAATCAATCGGAGGAGCTGCTGCACGACCCGACTCCGGTCGTGGGCGCGGCGACGGACGTTGCGCCTTTGGGGCGCGAGGGCGGCAAGCCCGCGCACGAGTTGACGGCTGACGAGGACCGTGACGTGGTCAACTGGGGGCGCGTGGCGGCGGGCGAGGGTTTTAGAAAACTGGTCCGGGAGAAGATGAAATTCATCATCCCGGCGTGCGTCTTCTTCGTCGTCTACTACTTCGCGTTGCCGTTGCTCGTGGGCTACGCGCCGGAATTGATGAACAGGCGCGTCATAGGCTCAATCAACGTCGCCTACCTGTTCGCGCTCTCGCAGTTCTTCATGGCGTGGGTCATCGCGCTGCTTTACGTGCGCGCGGCGAGCAAGCACGACCGCATGGCGCGGAAGATTGTGTCAGACCTGGACGAAGGACGAGGGGGGAACAAGTAACATGTCAACCGCGCTCCTGATGTTCCTGGGCTTCGTCGCCGTCACGCTCGTCATCACTTACTGGGCCGCGCGCCGCTCGCAGGGCGCTGAAGCCTTCTTCGCGGCGGGCCGCAAGATCACTGGCTGGCAGAACGGGCTGGCCGTGGCGGGCGACTACATGAGCGCCGCGTCGTTCCTCGGCATCGCGGGCCTCATAGCCTTTAACGGCTACGACGGCTTCATGTACTCGGTCGGCTTTCTCGTGGCCTACCTGACCGTGCTCTTAATCGTCGCGGAGCCCTTAAGGAACGCGGGCAAGTACACTATGGCGGACGTGCTGGCTTACCGCCTGAGCCCGCGGCCCGTGCGCTCCATGGCCTCTTTGAGCACGCTCACGGTCTCCACCTTTTACATGATCGCGCAGATGGTGGGCGCTGGCGCGCTGGTGAGTCTTCTCGTTCCGGGCATCAGCTTCAACGTGGCGGTCGTGTGCGTCGGCATCTTGATGATCGTTTACGTCGTCTTCGGCGGGATGCTGGCGACAACCTGGGTGCAGATCATCAAGGCCATACTTCTGATGTCCGGGACGCTGCTCCTGAGCCTCCTCGTCCTGAGCCATTTCGGATTCAGCTTCGCGAGCTTCTTCGACGCCGTCAGCAACGTCACTTACACGGACGCGAAGACGGGCGCGGCCGTGACGAAGGATTTTCTACAGCCGGGCCTCTACTACTTCGCTGGAAAACCCTGGGGCGTGATTGATCTCATCTCGCTCTGCATGGCGCTGGTCTTCGGGACGGCCGGGCTGCCGCACATCCTGGTCCGCTTCTACACCGTGCCGGACGCGAAGACCGCGCGGACGAGCGTCGTCTGGGCGATGTTCCTCATCGGCGCGTTCTACATCATGACGACGTTTTTGGGCTTCGGCGCGGCGACCATCATCGGGCGCGACTACATCGCCAAGCACGGCGGGACCAACATGAGCGCGCCACTCCTTGCACAGTCGCTCGGCGGCGAGGTCTTCTTCGCCTTCATCTCGGCCATAGCGTTCGCCACCATCCTGGCGGTCGTCGCGGGGTTGACCATCAGTGCTTCGACCTCGTTCGCGCACGACTTCTGGACAAACGTCATTCACAAGGGGACAGAGCGCAAGCCCGGCGAGGAGGTGAGGGTCGCGCGCATCACGGCCTTCGTCGTCGGAGTGGTGAGCATCCTGATAGCCATCCTGCTCGGCCAGAGCATCAACGTCGCGTTCCTCGTCGGCCTGGCCTTCGCCGTCGCGGCCTCCGCGAACCTGCCCGTCATCATCCTGTCGCTCTTCTGGAAGCGCTTCAACACGAAGGGCGCTGTGGCGGGGCTCGCGACGGGGCTCGCCTCCTCGCTGATACTGATTATCCTGAGCCCCAGTATTATGACGGTTGACCCGCCGACGCTCGCGGTCGGCCGCCACCTGATACAGAGCCCGCCCGTCTTTCCCCTTGAGAATCCAGGCATCGTCAGCATCCCGCTGGGCTTCCTGGGGGCCGTCATAGGAACGCTGCTCGGGCGCGAGCGGCACGCCGAAGACAAGTTCGCGGAACTGACGGTGCGCGCCAACACCGGCCTCGGCGCGGAGAAGTAAGGCAAAAGTAACAAGGCAAAAGGGCAGGCAGAGCGAAGACCGAGAGCCTGCCCTTTTGCCTTCTGGGGCGAGGCCGCCGCGCTCCACCCTTTACGGCGCGACGGCCCCGCCAGCGCGGCACAGTTCAGCGCCCATGAGACGCGAACCGCGCCGGCCAGAAGCGCGCGGCCCACCCGTCCGCACGCCTCAACAGAACCCTCACTAGCTATGCTTGTGAGCTTTGCTCCCGCTGTCAGACTTCTTGCCCGCTTTCTTCTTCGGGCGCGAGAGACTCATGACGACTTTGTTCGATTCGTCCAGGCGGAAAGTCAGGTAGTCGCCGGGCCGCGCGCCCATCTCGCTCAGGAGCGGGCAGGGGACACGGCCGCGTGTGAGGCCGTTATCGTCTGTGACCCTGGCTCTGTACTCTTCTCTTCTTTTCATCGGTGGGAGTCCTTTGGTTTTAGTTGACACGGCGGGCGGACGCGCCGCTCGGGTCTTAGCCGTACGCTTCGCGAAGGTCTACACGCATTAGCCACGCTCTTCGAGCATCTATTTTTCTTGTAACCGGGTAAAGCTTGTGATCTTCGACGCAGAGGGTTGTGAGAAGCCAGATTGCGGTCAACCCTCAACGAAGATGTAGAGACTTGGCGGCGAGTTGAGCTTAGATGAAGAACAGCGGCGCACGCGGTTCCACTCCGCGAGCGCGCCAGGTCAACCGCCGCACCCGTATACGTATTGCACGTTGCGGGCCGCAGTGCCTTGCAAAGCGTTTTGTTTGGCTTTTCGAGTTGTGAGGAAACGTGTAAAGAAGAATTTATACGACGGCTCTCGGCGTCAATCTCAGTATTTGGTCATAAGACTGCGCTTGCGCAACTGCGCCGGTTTTTTTGCGGGGAGCAAGTTTTTATGCCGCCCCTGAAGCATGGCTGAGAGCCGTTGGTGCGTGACCCCCAAGAGCCGCGCGGCGCTCGTCACGCTGCCCCTCGCGTTCTCCAGCGCGAGCTTAATCAGCTTCGCCTCGTAGGTCAGCACCTCCTCCTCGAACGAACAGCCCGCCCAGGCGTTACTGAGCGCGGCCTTGTTCGTCTGTCTGGCCGCGAGGACTTCGACATCTTCCAACAACACTTCTCTGCCTTCGGCGGAGGTTAACACCGTCCGCTCTACCAGCGAGCGCAACTCGCGCACGTTGCCTTTGAGCGGCAGACGGCGCAGCGCTTCGAGGGCCTCCGGCGTGAACTTCACGCGCCTGTTGTGCAGCTCGCTGAACTCTTTGACAAAGTGTGCGGCCAGCGCGGAGATGTCTTCGGGACGCTTTCTAAGCGGCGGGATTTCGAGCGGGAAAGTGTTGAGACGATAAAACAGATCGCCACGGAACAGCCTCTGCGCGACGCGCTCTTTAAGATTGCGGTTCGTCGCGGCGACGATTCGCACGTCCACACGCTCAGGCTCAGCCGCCCCGACCGCGTGCGCCTCGCCGTACTCAATCAGGCGCAAAAGCTTCCCCTGGTTGCCCGGACTCAACTCCGCTATCTCGTCCAAAAAGAGCGTCCCGCCCGCAGCCTGCCGCACGACGCCCACGTTGTCACGAACCGCATCCGTGAAGCTACTCTTCCTGTGGCCGAACAGGATAGACTCAAACAACGTCTCCGTCAGCGCCGCACAATTAACCGCCACGAACCGCCCCGCGCGCCCGCTCCACTCGTGAAGCATACGCGCGATCAACTCCTTGCCCGTCCCCGTCTCCCCCGTAATCAGCACGGGCGCTTGCGTCGCCGCGATTTCATGGGCCTCGCGCAAAAGCTCTCCCGTCCGCTCATCCGCATAAATAAATTTCGGAGAAGCAGACCCCCTGATGCGCCCCCG
>DATFCB010000711.1:0-4770 GCA_035253525.1 Pyrinomonadaceae bacterium
AGTGGTTTTGGTTTTCTCACGCAAAGGCGCAAAGACGCAAAGAGGATGCTTCAGTATAACTGACTATGAAGTGGCACTTGCTTTCGTCGCTGCCTCCATCTCTTCGATGATTTCCTGTGCGGCGCGCACAGGGTCGGGCGCGTTGAGAATCGGGCGGCCGATGACGAGGTAATCCGCCCCGGCGCGCACGGCCTCGGCCGGCGTCATCACGCGCCTTTGATCGTCGCGCGCCGCGCCCGCGGGCCGGACGCCCGGCGTGACGACGACGAAATCGCGCCGCCCCACGGTCTCCCTGATAAGTCTCACTTCGTGAGGCGAGGCGACGACTCCACCCATGCCGTTGGCTTCCGCGAGTCGCGCCAGGCGGCGGACCTGTTCGGTCGTGCCTGACGAAAAACCTGCTTCCGCAAGCACAGAGTCGTCCGCGCTCGTCAGCACCGTGACGGCGATGACGACGGGGCGCGCGAGCCCTTCGCGTTCGGCGGCCTCCGAGACGGCCTCGGCCGTGCGGCGCATCATCTCGCCGCCGCCGCAGGCGTGCACGTTGAAGATGGAGACGCCGAGGCGCGTGGCTTCCGCGCCCGCCGCCGCGACGGTGTTCGGGATGTCGTGGAATTTCAGGTCCAAAAAGACGCGCCCGCCTGCCGCGATTATCTCGCGCACGACCTGCGGCCCCGCGGCAGTGAAAAGCTGCGAGCCCACCTTGAACATGCCTGCGACATCTTTCAGGGCGTCGAATATATCGAGCGCACGCCGCGCCGTCTCGACATCGAGCACGACGATCAACTTGTTCTTAGCCGATTGCTCCATGAAAAGTTACGTCCCGTTCAGAGATTCAGACAGACTCAGGCGGCGGCCAGTTCTTCGGCGCGCGAGCCGACCGCCTCGTCCAGCGTGCGGAAACCCCGACTGCTTAAAATCTGGGCCAGTCCCTCGTTGATGTCTCGCGCCACACCCGCGCCCCGGTAGATGAAGCCTGTGTAAAGCTGCACGAGGCTGGCCCCGGCCGTAATCTTCTCCCAGGCGTCTTCGGCCGTGAAGACGCCGCCGACGCCTATGATCGTCATGCGCCCGCGCGTCAATCGGTAAAGCGCGGCGATGACTTCGGTCGAGCGCGTGCGCAAAGGCGCTCCGCTCAATCCGCCCTCGCCGCAGGCTGTGACTTGTTCGGGAGGAGTCGTCAAACCGGCGCGGCTCGTCGTCGTGTTCGTGGCGATGATGCCCGCGAGGCCCGCGTTCTCTGCGACCTCGACGATTGTCTCCAGGTCTTTATCAGTAAGATCAGGCGCAATCTTGACAAGCAGGGGGACGGCCTTGCGGCGCGGGTGCTCGTGTGCCAATTCCTGATTGCGCTTTTGCAGCGCGCCGAGCAGCGAAGTGAGCGCCTCGGGCCTCTGAAGCTCGCGCAGGTTGGGCGTGTTGGGTGAGCTGACGTTAACGACCACGTAATCCGCGAGCGCGTGCACCAGCTCAAAGCTCGCCAGGTAATCTTCCGTCGCGTCTTCCAGCGCGACCACGCGGCTCTTCCCTATGTTGACGCCGAGCACACAGTCCGGCCTGTGCGACGCCAGATGCTCCGCTACCTTCGCCGTACCGTGATTATTAAAGCCCAATCGATTAATCAGCGCGCGGTCCTGCGGGAGGCGAAAAAGCCGCGGGCGCGGGTTGCCCCCCTGCGCCCTGTGCGTCACTGTGCCAACTTCTATAAAGCTGAAGCCGAGCGCCGCCAGAAACTCAGCCCCGGTCCCGTTCTTATCAAAACCGGCGGCGAGCCCGACCGGGTTGGAAAAGCTCAGCCCGAACCGCTGCAACTCACCGAAAGGCGCGCGGCCGAACCTACGCTTCGCCACGCGACGCGCCCAACGCGTACCCAACCCAAACGCCAACGCCTCTAACGCCACCTCATGCGCCCGCTCGGGCGGCAGGCGGAACATTAGCGGGCGCAGGACGTTGCGATAAAACATCGGTGACGAGCGACGAGTGATAAGTGACGAGCAAGACGGATTCTATCTCGTCGCTCGCCGCTTGTCACTCGTCTGCTCTGCGCCGGTTAGGACCGTCTCATCTTTTCAACGCGACCGCTTCGCCGACTTCTTGCAGGAGGGCTTGGAGGGCGGCGGTCTCAAGCGGCTCGTTGCCGTTGGTGCTGAAGGCGACGCTCTTCTGGCCTTGCCCCCCGGCGTAACTGAAGCCGGGCGTGAGCACGTTGACAATCTTCTTGCCTTTGCCCTGGGCATATTCGAGCAGCGCGCGACACTCCTTTGACTCTTGAGACTTCTGACTGGCTACGAAGACGAAAGTCCGTGCCTGATCAATCAACGCGTGTATCTGCTTCTGCCGTTCGGGAGAATAAAGGCACGCCTTCCCGTCAATGGCCGTGCGGTGTCCCTTCGCGCGAAACTCCGCGTCCAGTTTGGCGACGAATTTCTCGTCCTCGTGCGCGTAGCAGAGAAAGAGAGTCGGGTCGAGCGGCACGCTCCCCATACGCAGATACATCCAATCGAAGACGTGCAGGTGCAGGCGCGCGATGAGGAAACCGAAGATGCTCATCCCGAAGTGCACCAGCGCGCGCGTCAGTGTCTTCTTATATCTCACCAGCTTCATCAGGACGCTGCCGAGAATAAGGCTGCCCAGCACTATCAGTATCATCGTGATGAAAGCCCAGACGATCTGGCCGAAGGTGACGAGCGGCTTGGTTCGCAGCGTCTCCGAGGTCAGCACGTTAAAGATGCCGTAGCCCACCACGCCGATGACGAAGAGGGCGAGCGCGGCGGCGAAGATTTGCAGGACGCGCCGCAGCCGCCAGATTTTGAAGGCCACCTGGCTTGCGACCCTGAGTTGCTTGACGAGCGATTGATAGTCCGACTTCGGGTCGGCGCTGACGGTCTTCAAACGGTCGTCAATGGTCAGGAATCTCCAGTGAGGCACAGGCTCATTGCTCTGCGGCACGCCCTCGACGACGCGCCTCTGCTCTAACTCATATTCCGTCATCCGGTAGCCGCTCAACATCAGCGCGTAGGCTTCCACGTCGGTGAAGGAGTCAAGGTCCGTGCGGATGTCTGCGAGCAGCCGTTGCACGTCCTTGCGCACGTCAAAATCCGTCAGCCCGCCGGGCGAAGGGGCGGGCGAAGGGTCGTCGCAGTAGACCCAGTCCACGGGCTGCGTGCCGAGCCCCTTCGTCAGATGTACGTACATCAGCCCGCGAAGCTGCATGGAGCGGCGGCGGGCGACGAGGTCTTCGTATTCGGCCTCGCGCACGCGCGCTTGCAGGATGTCCTTCGACCGCAGAAGGACTCCGAGCACGCCGCCGAGCATGCGGCCTACAAGACCAGACTTGGGGTCTTTGACGGAGGCCATCTGCCCGCTGGCGTCGCTGACGAGGATGACGTTGCAGTCCTGTTCGAGCAGGGCCGTGATGCCCTGGTTGTCCTGCACGCCGCCGTCAACGAGCCGGACGGTGACGAACTGGTCGCCTTCGTTGCGTCCGCCGGAGGTCGCGCCGCCTTCGGTCTTGCGTACGTAGAGGTTTTCGATGACGAGCGGCTCGAAGAGGCCGGGCACGCAGGCGGAGGCCGAGACGGCGTCGCCGAGCCTGATCTTGTCTTTGCCCGCGGCCTTCGCCTGCCAGTAATACATACGTCTCAGGCGGTCGCTCGCATCCACGTCCGTCTCGATGCCGACGGGCGGCTCTCCCATCCACGAAGCCGTGAACTGCCAGTTGTGACCCGTGTTGAGCGTCGTGGCGTTGATGGAGAGAATCGGGGCCTTGGCCGAGCGCCGCCAGTTGTCATACTTCGGATGGAAAGAGGATCCCTCGCCCGCGGGCTTGATGTAGAGCTTGTTGAACCAGCGCGGCAAGTATTGCCCGTTCGCATCCCTCCCTTCGCCGTCCTGCACGCGCGCGAACAGCTCGCGCTCGTAGAGTTCGCCCGCGCGGTTCGTGCGCGTGTAGGTCCGTTTGAAGAAGAGCTTGACGTTCGTCCACCACTCGGCCACGATTCGCGTGCGGATGTTGCGCTGGACGCCCGCGAGAAAGTCTCGCTCGATGCGCTGGACGATGTCTATGTAGTCCTCGCGCGTAATCTCTTCGTCGGTCTTGGTCTGAAGCAGCTTGCGCACTTCCAGGTAGTAGTGTGCGCCGATGATTGAGCCCCCGGAGACGCACGAGAGCACCTCGACGCGGCGCAGCATATCCAGCTCGGCCAGTTTCGCCAGCACGCCTATGTGGTAGATGGAGGCGCGGAACCCGCCTCCCGAAAGCCCCAGTCCCACCTTGCCTAGAAATGCCGTGCGGACGGCCGCGCTCGTATCGCTTCCGGGGCCGAATTTGCGCTGCATGAACTTGCTCAACACCTCGCCCGCCTTCTTCAACTCATCAGCGTTAGCCGAGGTCCCGGCCTTCATGCGTGCGAGCGAGGCGAACTGGCGCAAGGTTGACTCCCACTCCCAGTCGCTGAAGCCCAGGGTCGTAATTTTTAGCGCTTCATGCAGATCAGCCGCTTTCATCAGCCACTCTTCAGCCTTTTCGTACTTCCCCAGTCCGAAGTAGGCTTCGGCCACCGTCACTATCGGCCACCAGTCGTACGGGCCGGGCGGGTTGCCGACGAGCGCGGGCACTTCGGCAACAATCTCTTCACGGATTTTGTCCGCCTCCGCGCGGCGCAGCGCGGCCGTGTCGGCGGCGGTCGAGCCCGCGTCGCCGTTTGTTGACAGTCGCGGGTCGTCCAGCTTTTCCGCCGCCTCCTGATAGGCCAATAGCTCAAGGACGTA
>DATFCB010000712.1:0-3520 GCA_035253525.1 Pyrinomonadaceae bacterium
CATCGTGCGCGGCATCCATCACGTCTTTGCCATCGCGGAAAGCCCGGCGACGAAAAGCGCACCGAAGAAATAACATAAAGAAGCTCACGAAGGCGTAAAGACGCAAAGAAAGCATTCAACTGTTTTCTTTGCGTCTTTACGCCTTTGCGTGAAAAATTAAAAACCACTCACGCCAAGGCGCAAAGACGCAAAGGGGTTGAGTCAGGTGTCTTGTTGATAGCGCGTCTTGCAGTTCGGGCACTCCAAAAGTTGCTTGACGCCGCTGACGGGGAAGACGGGTATCACGAAGAAGATGGTGACGAAGCGCATGCCCTTCTTCATGACGAAGTGTTGAATCATGCCGCAGTTCGTGCATTGCATCGCCTGCGGCGTGGTCTCGGAGCCCCACGTCAGAAAGTCCACCCCGATGATGATGAAAGCCAGGCCCATTAGAATCTCTCCGTCGCCTGCGGCCGCTTACTTCTTCGCGGCGCGCGCACGCTTCTGGCGGCCACCCGCGTTTGCCGATTGCGCCACCTGCTCAATCTGGTAGAAAGCGCTCCGGCCCGGATAACGCGCGGCCGTGCGCAAGTCCTCTTCGATGCGGAGCAACTGGTTGTACTTCGCCATGCGGTCTGAGCGCGACGCCGAGCCGGTCTTAATCTGCCCCGCGTTGGTGGCGACCGCCAGGTCCGCGATAAAGGAGTCTTCGGTCTCGCCCGAGCGGTGCGAGATGATGGCCGTGCGGCCGTGCGTCTTCGCCAGCTCGATGCAGTCCAGGGTCTCCGTCAGTGTGCCAATTTGATTTACTTTAATCAGAATCGAATTCGCCACGCCGCGGTCTATGCCTTTGCGCAGGAATTCCGTGTTGGTGACGAAGAGGTCGTCGCCGACGAGCTGAACGTTGCGGCCTATCTCGTCCGTCAGGGTCTTCCAGCCGTCCCAGTCGTTCTCGGCCATGCCGTCCTCGATGGAGATAATCGGATAGCTTTCGGTCCAGTTCTTCCAGTAAGCGACCATCTCGTCACTTGAGAGTTTGCGCTTGTCGGATTTTTTGAAGACGTATGAGCCACCGTCGTAAAACTCGCTCGCCGCCGGGTCGAGGGCGAGCATAACGTCCTGGCCCGTCCTGTAGCCCGCCTGATTGATGGCTTCGAGAATCGTCTCGACGGCCTCCTCGTTCGACTTCAGGTTCGGGGCGAAGCCGCCCTCGTCGCCGACGCTCGTCGCGTAGCCGCGCTTCTTCAAGACGCCTTTCAGCGTGTGGAAAATCTCCGCGCCCATGCGCAAGGCTTCATGAAACGCGCTCGCCCCGACGGGCGCGACCATGAACTCCTGAAAGTCCACGTTGTTGTCCGCGTGCGCGCCGCCGTTGAGGATGTTCATCAGGGGCACGGGCAGGGTGCGCGCCGCGGGGCCGCCTAAATACCTGTAGAGCGGGATTTCTAAATATGTGGCGGCGGCGCGCGCCGTGGCGAGCGAGACGGCGAGCAAGGCGTTTGCGCCGAGCTTGGCCTTCGTGGGCGTGCCGTCCAGACTGATGAGCGCTTCGTCAACTTCCACCTGGTCGAGCGCGTCGAAGCCTTCGAGTTCGCGCGCGATCACGTCGTTGATGTTCTGGACCGCTTTGAGCACGCCTTTGCCCAAGAAACGTTTCTTGTCGCCGTCGCGTAATTCGACGGCCTCGTGCTCGCCCGTGGAGGCTCCGCTCGGCACGGCCGCCCTTCCGGTCTCGCCGCCGACGAGGGTCACTTCGGCCTCGACCGTCGGGTTGCCGCGCGAATCCAGAATCTCGCGCGCGCTGATCTGCTCAATCAAGCTCATGAGTTAAATGTGCTCCTGCAACGCAATATGATTTTGAAATTTCTAAGGGGTAACTTTATCAGGAGGAAGAAGAGTCGTAAATCGAAAACTCGTAAATCGTGAATCGAGGAAAACGCTTTTCACGATTTACGATTCACGATTCACGATTCACGGCTTTTGCTTCTTCCGTCTCCGCGGCGGCGGGCTCCTCCGTCTTTTCGAGGCGGACGCGCATGACGCGGCGGCGTTCGACGCGCTCGATGTGGAAGAGGAGGCCGTCGTGCTTGACCATTTCGCCGGGTTGCAGGACGTGGCCCGCCTCTGTCATCAGGAAGCCGGCGATGGTCGTGTAGGCTTCGGACTCGGGCAAGGAGAGCTTCAAACGGCGGTTGAGGTCGCGGACGGCGAGGCCGCCATCGAGCACGTAGCTCCCGTCCTTCTCCTCGCTGATCTGCTCGTTGACCTCCTCGTCGTGCTCGTCCGAGATTTCGCCGACGATCTCTTCCAAAAGGTCTTCGAGCGTGATGATGCCCTCGACGCCGCCGTGCTCGTCAATCACGAAGCCGAAGTGTGACTTGGCCTTCTGCATCTGCTTGAGCACGTCTTCGAGCCGCGCGGTGTCCACGACGTAGAGCGGCGACTGCAAGACGTGTTCGAGCCGGAAACTTTCGGGCCTGAGCAGGTAAGGCATCACGTCCTTGCTGTGTATGAAGCCGATCATGTCGTCGAGCGATTCGCGGTAGACGGGCAAGCGCGAGTAGCCGTGCTTGCTGAAAGACTTCGCAATCTCTTCGAGCATGCAGTCGCTTGAGATGGCAGCCATCGCGGTACGCGGAACCATCGCCTCGCGGACGAGCGTGTCCGAGAACTCGAAGACGCGGTGAATTAGTCGTTGCTCTGAGGCGCGCAGGTGGCCGCTCGCGCGCGAGGCGTCAACCAACTGCCGCAACTCCGCCTCCGTGTAGATGGAGGCGTGATCGGAGGTCGCGTGGATGCCGAACGGGCGGACGATGAGGGCGCTGCCCCAGTCGAGCAGCCGTATGGGCCAGCGGAATATCTTGTAGAAAAGTTCCATCGGCCACCCGGTCGCGAGCGCCACCTTCTCGGCGCGGGCCAGCCCGAAGAGTTTGGGCGCTTGCTCGCCGATGACGATGTGCAGGGACGTGATGACCGAGAAGGCTATCCCGAAAGAGATGGCGTGCCGCCAGGCGTCAGAGAGGTTCGCGAGCGGGCCTTCGAGGAGTCGCGCAATGGCCGGCTCGCCGAGAGCGCCGAGGCCGAGCGAGGCGAGCGTGATGCCGAGCTGCGACGCCGAGAGATAAGCGTTGAGATTGTCGAGCAGCCCGATCAGGCGCTTGGCGCGCTTGTTGCCGGCCGCCGCGAGCGCCTCGATGCGCGAGCGGCGGATGCCGACGAGCGCGAATTCCGCCGCGACGAAGAAGCCGTTGGCGATGACCAGCACGAGCACGGCCGCGAGCTTGATGACAGCCCCCCACAGCGGAACTTCGTGCGGCAACGCCGTCTCTTCAAAAATGAGCGTCAGTAAGTAACTCGGAGGTTCGTCCATCTCAGTCAAATGGTGGGGGACCGGCGCGCGAATTTAGTTTGGTTTTAAACGCGGGGAATTATAGCACACGCAGAAAGAGGCGTCAGTGCCGGGCGAGCGGCGACCGGCCTGTGCGGGACAGTCCTGGGCCTTCCCCGGAAAGGGGCCGGGGTCGTTGAGGTGTGTCTTGAG
>DATFCB010000713.1:0-3108 GCA_035253525.1 Pyrinomonadaceae bacterium
ACCAAGAGCGGCATCATGGTTGGCCTGGGCGAGACGTTCGACGAGGTGGTCGAGTTGATGAAGGACCTGCGCGCGGTTTCAACCGACATCATGACCATCGGCCAGTACCTGCAACCGCACTCTCGGCGGCTGCCCGTCGAGCGCTACGTCACGCCGGAAGAGTTCGCGCGCTGGCGCGAGGTCGGCATGACTTTGGGCTTCCGCCACGTCGAGTCGAGCCCCCTGACGCGCTCCTCTTATCACGCGCGCCAGCAGGCCGCCGAGCCGTCGCAGGAACTGGACGAAGTGGGCCTCGCCTCCGCGCGTTGAGCAAGAGAAATTTCTTTTCCAATTCACTGAAGCTGCATACTCTAAAACCAGAAGTACACTGACAAGCCGGTAGAATCGGACGAAGCAGGAAAGGAGCTTTTGATGCGAAAGCTTTTACTTTTCACCCTCGTTTGCATGGCGCTGGTTTCCGGTTTCGACACGGCCCTGGCCCAAAGGCGCACGAGCGCGCGGCGGCGAGGCGCGGCGGTCGCGTCGCCGCAGACGAAAGTCTTGCGCATGGCGGTTGACGCGCGGGACAGCCAGCTTTTAGGAAGCTTCGACGGCAGGGCGTGGGCCGACGCCGTCAAGACCATGCCGCTCGTCAAGGAGGGCGAGACTTTCCGTCTCTACACGCTGACGGGGCCGGCGGGGACAGGGACCATCGGCAAGCCCGTGCCGCCCGAATACCCTTGCGATGACATGGTCGAAGTCGCCGTCTCTCCGCTGCCCGAAGGCGAGGGCGACGTGTTTGCCGTCAACGGCGACTGGGACGCGCAGCCCCGGCCGCCGAAAGTTCAGGACACGAACCAGGAGGAGTATCGCAACGTCGTCGCCGGTCATTTGCGGAGTAAGGGAATCGCCAAACCCAACGTCGTGATTCTCCAACTGCTGCGCGTTGACCTGGACGGCGATGGCACGGAAGAGGTCTTGATCTCTGCGAACAGCACGGCCACGCCGGGCCACTTCATGAGCAGGGGTGATTTCTCCGTGGTGCTCCTACGCAGGGTGGCGCAAGGGCGTGCCGTAACAGTCCCGATTGTTTCCGAGGTGGAACTCAAGAATCACAAAGACCCGGTCCAGACCGGCAACTGGCATCACAAGGAGACGGTGGCGGCCATCCTGGATTTGAACGGCGACGGCGTGATGGAAGTCATCACGACTTTTCAGTCCATCTTCGACGGCGGGAAAAATGTTTACGAGGTCAAGGGGCCGAAGCCCAGGCCGGCGCTCGGCTGGTATTGCAGCGGCGGACACTGAAGTCTCGCGTTGCGGCGGCGCGCGAGTGCGTTCTTAAACGGACGGGCCGAAGAGCATCTTGTAGTGGCGATACCAGTCGCTCTGAAAAGTCTCGGCCGGGTCGTAGCGCCGCTTCAGGCGCAGGAACTCTGGGAACTGTGGATAGCAGGCCAGCACTTGCTCGCGCGTCGCCCACCGGTGATAGGTCAGGTAGTAGCTCCCGCCATGACTGCTTGCGCGGTCAATCAGCCGCCGGAAATCCTCTTTCGCCCTCTCCACGCCTGCGCGCGTATGCCCGATGTGCAGGTTGAAGACGACGCACGCGTAGCGTTCCCTGGCCCACGCCAGAAAACTCTCGTCGTCCTTTTCGATGAGCCTGATCGTCCCGTAAACCAACTCGGCCCGCCTGGCGCGAAAGTCCGAGCGCGTCGCTTCCATGAATTGTGCCAGTTCCCCGCGCGGCACGTAGACCTCCGTGATCATTTCGCTCCCGCGGTGCGCCGCGCCCAGACGCTCGTCCAGCTCGCGGTGATAGTCGTCCAGGTAAACGCTCAACTGGTGCGCGTCCGACCAGTAAAGCTGCCCGTCCGTCGAGAGGTAGTGGCCCGCGTAAGTCTCAAACGCGCGCCGGCGGTCCGCGTGCGCGAGATAAAGCAACTGCTTCCACTCGCCGGCCGAGAGTTCTTTGTGACTCGGCGGCGCGGACCTGTCGTCCGTCACTGGCTCGTAGCACGAGAAGACCCCGCGGCGCAGGAAGCCATCCGACGCGGCATCCGTCATGAACTGGAAATCGCCGTACAGAAAGCCCGCCGCGACGCGCTCGTCAAAGGCCGTCATCAAGTCTGGCAAGTCTATCAAGCGGACGACGCGCCTCAACTTTCGGCGCGGCGCGAGCCGGAGCGTGACACGCGCGATGACGCCGAACAACCCGTAGCCACCGACGGCCAGCCCGAACAACTCTGGATTCTCGCGCCGGCTGCATTGCACGGCGTTGCCTTCGGCGTCAACGAGGACGAAGGATTCGACATCGCTGATGAAGGGTTTCAGCCTGAGCCCGCGCCCGTGTATGTTCGCTGCGAGAGCGCCGCCGATGCTCAGGCGGTCGGCCCCCGTCTGTTTCTGAATAATCCCGAGTTGATGCGGGCGGCCCCGCTGCAACTCGATTAGGTGATTGACGAGTTCGGGCCACTGAATCCCCGCCTCGACCTCGACCTCGCGCCGTGCTGCGTCGAACCGCAGGACGCGGTTCATGCGCGACGTGTCCAGCAGCACGGCGTCGCTGCCGAACTGCTGCCCGCCCATCGCATGTCTGCCGCCAGCGACCGAGACCGCGCGGCACTCGGCCCGCGCCTCGCGGATGACAGATCGCAGCGCTTCGATTGAATCGGGGCGGACGATTGAGCGCACGCGCGTGCGGTTTAGGCCGGAATGGATGTCGTTGACGACGCGGCCCGTTGCGCGGCGCGCTGTGCCAATTTGCGCGTGGCGCTTCGTTATTTTCCCGGCTCTCTCAGGCTTAGTCATGGCTCAATCTTCAGTCCAGCTCGCAGACGCAGATACACTCGCCGTCCGCGAGGCGTTGATGTCGCAGACCCTTGGCCGTGAGGTATCTGGCTCTCAACGTCTCGGAGGTGATGAGTTCACGGACGGCGAGGCCCCGCGCCGACAGGAACTCACGGGCCTGCGCGCGCGCCAAGCCCCACCGGAAGCTCTCGCGGCGCAGGCGCAGCCAGGCGCTCACCAGACAACTTGATTGGCGGAAGCCTATGCGTCCGTCGTTTTGCGTCTCCATGAAAGTGAACGCGAGGCGGCTCGCGCGGCCGCTGTGCCTGCGAACGAAGT
>DATFCB010000714.1:0-2809 GCA_035253525.1 Pyrinomonadaceae bacterium
GCTCTGCGACGTGGCGGACCTCTCGGGCGCGAGCGTCTGCGACGTGGGCTGCGGCTACGGCGACCTCGCCACCTACCTCAAGACGCGCTTTCGCGATGTCTCATACACGGGCGTTGACATCGCCCCGCTCTTCTTAGAGCGCGCGCGCGAGCTTCACCCCGAACACGAATTCTTCTGCGTTGACATCATCGAGGAAGAGTTTGACCGGCGCGCGGACTACTTCGTGCTGTCGGGCGCGATGAACTTCCGCGTGGACGACAACATGAAGCTGACGACCGGGATGATCAGGAAAATGTTCGAGCTCTCCGACAAGGGCGTCGCCATCAATTTCCTCAGCACCTACGTCAACTACGAGAAGCCGCACAACTTTCATCACAGCCCCGAAGAGATGTTCGCCTTCGCGCGCACTTTGACGAAGTGGGTCGCGCTGCGCCACGATTACCCGCTGTGGGAGTTCACGCTCTATCTTTACAAGGAGCCGCAGACGTAAGAATGTGTTTCAGTTCTTTGCGTCTTGGCGTGAGTGGTTTTTATTTTTCACGCAAAGGCGCAAAGACGCAAAGGGGTTGAGTCAATCGGTGATTTGAGTTTTGAAATGGACGCAAGAGAAATTCAGGGAGAGACGTTGAGGGAAATCGAGTACGTCGAGCGGAACTGCGACTGCTGCGGGGGCGTGCGGCTCGATGAGATACTGAAGTATGACACGAAGGCGCGGACGCGCTCGCGCACGTATCTGTGGAAGGTCAGGAACGTCGTCTGTGAGACTTGCGGCTTCGCCTTCGTCTCGCCCGTGCCGACCGAAGAATCGCTCTCAGAGTATTACGCCGATTGCTACTCGTTCTGGCGCGGCGAGGCCATAGAGTTCTCCGTCGAAAACAGGCTGGCGCTTTTGCGCCGCAACATCAGGCCCGGCTCGCGCCCGCTCTTCGTGGAGATAGGGAGCAACGCGACGGAGCCGTTCCAGCAGGCGCTCGCCGAGTACGTCGGCGAGTACCGTTGCGCCGAGCTGAACAACGACTGCGACAGCGACTTCGAGTCCTTACAGTCGCTCGCGCCCGCGAGCGTGGACATCCTGAGCGCCTATTTCGTCCTCGAACACGTCACGAACCCCGGCGAGTTTCTGGCACAGGCGGCGCGCGCGCTGAAGGAGCAGGGCTTGCTCGTCGTCGAAGTGCCGAACCTTTACATTTATCCCGTCAATCCCGCCGGCATCGTCTGGTACGAGCACACGAATCACTTTTCGCCGCGGACGCTCTCCGCCATCGCCGGGGCCGAAGGGTTCGAGTTGGTCGAGGTCAGTTATCAGGATTGCAGCCGCCCTTACGGCTTCGCCGCCGTCTTCTCCAAGACGGACGGGCCGCGCCGGGAAGCGCAGGCGGCGGACGAGTCGGAGTACAAAATCGCCAAAGCGTGCATGACCGAAGGGGCAAACCTGATTAAGAATTACTACGCGCAACTGGACGAAGTTCGCGGGCGCATCCGCGAGGCGGCGCGCGGTGAATCGCCCATAGTGCTCTGGGCGGCCAACAAGTATTGCGTTGACCTTCTGGACGGGATGGAACTGCCGGAGACGGCCATCATCGTTGACTCGGACCCCGGCAAGAAGGACTACCTGCACCCGTTGCCCGTCAGTCTGCCCGGTGAAGCCAGGGATTCGATTCGGCGCGCGGGCCTCTTCGTCATCAACACGAGCCTGCACGCGGGCGAGATTCTGGGCCAGATCAGAAACGAGTTCGGACGCCGGTTGAGCGACGAGGAAGTCTTAATCATCGAGCCGGGCTTCCAGATTCTCAAGAGCGCTTCGGGGCGCAAGGAAGCGGCCGTCCCGGTCTCTTAGTCGAGTGGGGAAATTGCCGATGGAAAAAATTCTCGTCTCCGGGCCGTCAATCACGCAGAAAGAGATTGACTACGTGACGGACGCCGTGACTAACGCCTGGTACGCGAACGCCAACGTCTATCACGAGCGCTTCGAGCGTGCCTTCGCCGAATACCTCGGCGTGCGCTACGCCATCGCGCTTCCGTCCTGCACCTCCGCGATTCACCTCTCGCTGATGGCGCTCGGCGTAGGCCCCGGCGACGAGGTGATCGTGCCGGACGCGACCTGGATTGCTTCGGCCGCGCCCATCACCTACGTCGGGGCGACGACCGTCTTCGCGGACATAGACGAGCGCAACTGGTGTCTCTCGGCGGAGTCTTTCGCAGCTTGCGTCACGCCGAAAACTAAGGCCGTCATCCCCGTTGACCTTTACGGCAACATGCCAGATATGAACGCCGTCCTGGCGGTCGCTAAAGAACACGACATCGCCGTCATCGAAGACGCAGCCGAAGCGGCGGGCGCGGAGTACGAAGGGAAACGCGCGGGCAGTTTCGGCGACGTGAGCGTCTTCAGCTTTCACGGCTCGAAGACGCTGACGACGGGCGAGGGCGGCCTGCTCGCGACCGACCGCGAAGACATCTACACGCGCGCGCTCTACCTGCGCGACCACGGCCGCCGGCCCGGCGACAAGATGTTCTGGAACACAGAGGTCGCCTACAAGTACAAGATGAGCAGCATGCAGGCGGCGCTCGGATTGGCACAGCTTGAGCGCATCGAAGAATTGATGTCGCGCAAGCGTGAGATTTTCAATTGGTACAAGCGTGAGCTGTCGGACATCGAAGGCGTGACGCTCAACCCGGAGCCTGTCGGCACGAAGAACGGCTTCTGGATGGTGACCGTCGTGCTCGACGAGCGTCTGGGTATTGACAAGGACTACTTGATGCGCGCGATGAACGAAAGAAACGTGGACTGCCGCCCGTTCTTTCACCCGTT
>DATFCB010000715.1:0-4096 GCA_035253525.1 Pyrinomonadaceae bacterium
GGGACAGGCCGGGGCGATTCGCCACGGCATCACACGCGCCCTGATCGAATTTAACGCGGACCTGCGCCCGGCACTGAAACACGCCGGCCTCGTCACGCGCGACCCACGCATCAAGGAGCGCAAGAAGTACGGACAGAAGGGCGCGCGCAAGCGCTTCCAGTTCTCGAAACGTTAAAAGCAGTGACGAGTGGCAAGAGTGACGAGTGACAAGCAATAACGCTTTTACTCGTCACTCGTCACTCTTAACTTGTCACTGTATTTCCATTGTCGTCGCCTCGATTGGTTGCTTCCCCCGCGGGGGTTTAGTCATCTGGCAGCGGCGAGTACATTAAACCAATTCACGCAAAGGAGATATCTTTTGGCTTCGGTTACGATGAAAGAATTGCTGGAGGCCGGCGTGCACTTCGGCCACCAGGTCAGGCGCTGGAACCCGAAAATGAAGGAGTTTATTTTCGGCGAGCGCAACGGCATCTACATTATTGACCTACAGAAAACGCAGCGCATGTTCCGCGACGCCATCCAGTTCGTCACGAACCTGGTGGGCGAGGACCGCGGCAAGACCTTGCTCTTCGTCGGCACCAAGCGCCAAGCGCAGGACGCCATCCGCGAGGAGGCCGAGCGCGCCGGCCAGTACTACATCAACCAGCGCTGGCTGGGCGGCCTGCTGACTAACTTCCAGACGGTCCAGAAATCCATCAAGCGCCTGAAAGACCTCGAAGCGATGCAGACGGACGGCCGCTACGAGAAGCTGACGAAAAAAGAGCGCATTAAGCTCGACCGCGAGCGCGAGAGCCTCAACAAAAACCTTTCCGGTATCAAGACGATGACGCGCCTGCCTGATGCGGTCTTCATCATTGACGTGCGGAAGGAAGAGATCGCGGTGGCGGAAGCGAACCGCCTCGGCATCCCCGTCGTCGCCGTCGTTGACACTAACTGCTCGCCCGAAGGAATTGACTACGTCATTCCGGGCAACGACGACGCGCTCAGGGCCGTTCGCCTTTTCGCCTCGCGCATCGCCGACGCGGTGCTCGAAGGCCAGCAGATGGTGGCGGAGGGTGCGGACGCCGCAGACGAGCAGGCTGCCGCTGCGGCCGGAGACGGCGACGCGGGCGGAAGACAGCGCCGCCGCGCGGGCGCGAGTGGTGATAACACGAGCAGCGTGACGACGAGCACTGAACCCGGCCGCGAGGCCGAGAACGCGACCGACATGGGTGCGGCCGCACCTTCGACTGAGACGCAAGTCTCCGTGCCGGGCAATCAAGGCTTCGGCAAAACGGGCCAGCAGCCCGACAGCGTCGGCGACCACCCGGAGGCGGGAACGGGCGCGCCCGTCGCAGGCGCGGACGGCGGCGGCGACGAAGCAGAGATGCAGCCCTCGTCATCGCCCGAGCAGGACAAAGGGGCCGAGTCGGTCGGCGTCGCAAGCTAAAAGTACAAACGGTTCAATTCACGGCGAGCGCAGTCCACAGCGCGGGGAATCCGCCGGGCTGCGCTTTTTAATGAAAGAAGTAATCAGTTATCAGCCAAAAGCCTTTACTGATTACTGATTACTGATTCAGGGAGATTTTTCAAATGGCAGAGATTACGGCCGCCGCGGTGAAGTCGCTGCGCGAGAAGACCGGGGCGGGCATGATGGAGTGCAAGAACGCGCTCACGGAAGCAAGCGGCAACGAGGAGCAGGCCATCGAAATCCTGCGCAAGCGGGGTTTGGCGAGCGCGCGCAAGAAGGAGGGCCGCGTCGCGGCCGAGGGCGCGGTCGGCTCCTACATACACATGGGCGGCAAGGTCGGCGTCCTCGTCGAAGTCAACTGCGAGACGGACTTCGTCGCGCGCAGCGAAGGCTTTCAGCAGCTCGTCAAGGACGTGGCGATGCACATCGCGGCGGCCGAGCCGCGCTACGTGACGCGCGAGGAAGTCCCGGCGGACGCGCTCGACAAGGAGCGCGAGATCGCGCGCGCACAGGCCAAGAACGACCCGAAGAACGCCAACAAGCCCGACCAGGTGATTGACAAGATCGTCGAGGGCCGCCTCAACAAGTTCTACGAAGAGGCCGTGCTGCTCGACCAGCCGTTCGTCAAGGACCCTGCCAAGACGGTCGGCGAGATGGTCACCGAGAGGGTCGCCTCGACCGGCGAGAAGATCACCATCCGCCGCTTCTCGCGCTACAAGATGGGCGAGGGTCTAGCCAAGCGCGACGACGATTTCGGCAGCGAGGTCGCCGCGCTCGCCGGAAATTAATAGTTTCAAGTTTCAGGTTCCAGGTTTCAAGTTCGCTGTCTTAACCTGAAACCTGAAACTTGAAAGCTTAAACCAGGAACCTATGTCAGCACCCGCACCTAACGCTGCCCGGCCGGCCTATCGCCGCCTCCTGCTGAAGATTTCCGGCGAGGCGCTGATGGGCGCGCAGAACTACGGCATTGACGTTGACGTGGCGCGCACGGTCGCCGAAGAGTTGAAGGAAGTGCACAAGCTGGGCGTGGAGGTCGCGGTCGTCGTGGGCGGCGGCAACATCTTCCGCGGCGTCTCCAAAAGCGCGGGCAACATGAACCGCTCCAGCGCCGACTACATAGGGATGCTGGCGACGATTATGAACGCCGTGGTCTTGCAGGACGCGTTAGAGAAGACGGGCGTCCACACGCGCGTCCAATCGGCGATAGAAGTCCCGCAGCTCGCAGAGCCTTTCATACGTCGTCGCGCCATCCGCCACCTGGAGAAGGGCCGCGTCGTCATCTTCGCCGCCGGGACCGGCAACCCGTATTTCACGACCGATTCGGCGGCCGCCCTGCGCGCGCTCGAAATCAAGGCCGAGGTGATCCTGAAGGCGACCAAGGTCGAAGGCATCTACACGGCCGACCCTATGCTGGACGAGACGGCGACGCGCTACGACTGCATCACCTATCAGGAAGTATTGGAACAGCAGTTGAAGGTGATGGACGCCTCGGCCATCTCCCTGTGCATGGACAACAACCTGCCCATCATCGTCTTCAACATGCGCACCCCCGGCAACATCATGCGCGTCGTCACGGGCGAGGAGGGCGTCGGCACCCGCGTCTGCGTGGAAAAGGAAAAGCGGTGATAAGTGATGAGTGATAAGTGATAAGTAAAAACCTTCTTTCTTTTTCTTATCACTTATCACTCATCACTTATCACTTTAAAATTTTTCGGAGAAAAATTTTATGTCTGAGAAAGATGTCGTCAAGGAAGTGCGGCCCAGGATGGAGGCCGTGATCGAGGACGTGAGACGTAAACTTGCGACCGTGCGCACGGGGCGCGCGGCCGTCAGCCTGCTCGACACGGTGATGGTCGAGTACTACGGCACGCCGACGCCGCTCAGTCAGATGGCTTCGGTCCACGTGCCCGAGCCGCAGATGCTGACCGTGCAGCCCTGGGACCAGACGCAGCTCGGCGCAATCGAGAAGGCCATACGCTCGGCCGACCTCGGCCTCAACCCGTCGAACGACGGCAAGCTCGTTCGCATCCCCATCCCGCCCCTGACCGAAGAGCGCCGCAAGCAACTCGCCAAGCAGGTCCATGAGATAGCCGAAGAGCACCGCACGGCGATTCGCAACGTCCGCCGCGACGCCAACGACCGCCTCAAGAAGATGCTCAAGGACAAGGCCATCTCCGAAGACGCAGAGCGCGCCGGCCTCGACGAAGTGCAGAAAATGACCAACACCTACATCGGCAAGATTGACGAGCTGATGAAGACCAAAGAGAACGAAATCCTGAGCGTCTAACACGCTCGGTTTAATTCCGACGAAAGGGGCGCTCCCTGGCGGGCGTCCCTTTTCTTATTTCTCCTGACCGCGAATAAAAATATGCTTCGCCGGGGGCGCGGGAGTGGTAGCATGTGCCGCCGTTTTATCTGTCGTCAACGAAAGGAGTCAGGATGGGAAAAGTGAGAAGGAGCACGCTGCTTGGGTTAGGGCTTTTGCTGCTGTACGTCGGGGGCTGCAAGGTCAGTTGCACGACGGCCTACGTGAGCAGCCTCAAGTTCAGCAAGAACAAGGAAGGGACCGCGCAGACGAAGGAGTTCGCCCCGGGCGACACTGTCTATGCCCTCGCCACCGTCTCGAACAACCCCGGCAAAGTCACG
>DATFCB010000716.1:0-6074 GCA_035253525.1 Pyrinomonadaceae bacterium
CGTTCATGGACATCGCATTCCCCTCGCGCCAGGGGGAATCGAACGCGCGCTCGCCCAGCGCGTCCCGCGTCGTCGCCGTGACGCGGGCGCGCTCGAGCTCGTCCGCAGGCTCAAGCGCGCCTTTAATCTGCTTGAGGACGCCGTCGGCGACTCCCAGCAGCCGCGCCGCTTTCGCCCAATACCCCTCCGCGGCCTCGACCCCTGCCAACCCTATAAAAGTGCCGACGGCGAACTGTCTATTCCCGAGCCGCTGGCAGAGCAGTATGGTCTCTTTAAAGTAGTCGCGTGCCGACGGCGTGTTTGCGCGGCGCAAGGCGACGTAACCCAGATTGCAAAGAGTCGCCGCGATGGCCGACTGCTCATCCAACTCCCTGTAAATCGCCAGGTCTTCAAGATAGAACTGTTCGGCCGCCTCAGTGTCGCCCAGGCTGCGCGCGACCTCGCCCAGATTGAGCAGCGACACGGCCTCGCCCCAGCGGTGCCCCATACGCTTAAAGAGAATCAGGCTCTCTTGAAAAAAGGAGGACGCAGCCGTGTAATCGCCCGCAGCCTGTGCGGCCCATCCGAGTACGGTTTTAGAGAAGGCGAGGCTCCACGGGTCGTCAATCTCCGCTGCGAGGCCGAGGCTTTGTTCGGCGTGCAGCCGTGCGCCTGCGTGGTCACCCTGAAAAAACGCGATGACGCCGAGGACTGTTATCCCGCGTGCCCGGAGTTGTGGCGGAACCTCCGCGCGGTCATCGAGCAGCCGGATTAGTTTTTCACGACCCTCGGTTAAATGACCGCGCAGCAGCCAGAAGCGCCAGGCGGCGACGCCTATGCGAATCCCGGCGGCCCTGTCTGAATAGTAAGACTCGTCCAGAGCGTCGAGCAGACCGGCGTGTTCAGCCTGAAGAGCGTCGAGCGCGTCCAACTGACCGCGCCCGAAGAGCGCGTGCTCGTGTTGCTCTGCGAAGGCCACGTACCAGTCAGGCCCGCGCTTCCGTTCATCCTGTTCGATGTTTTCGTCCTTCATAATCAATGAGTCCCTGGAATTAACGCACGGCTTCGCCGGAATGTTTCGGCGGGGCGTGTAACCGGATTTTAGTCCCTGATAGCCGGCCGTCTCTCATTCCTGACGCGGGCGAAAAGGTGATATTCTCTCGGCTCCTGCCGATTTTCTCGTCCACGGCTGTTAATAATCTTCCGCGAGGTGCGTTTTATGGGTGGAGACAACCTGAAGGAGGAACCCGTGCAAGCCGCTGTGACGCACCTCAAACCATTGCCCGAGCCGCCGAAGGAGCTGGAAAAGCTCTTCCGCGAACATAACGATCTGGTCTTCCGCACGGCCTACCGCGTGACGGGCAGCGCCGAGGACGCGGAAGACGTGCTGCAAACGGTCTTCCTGCGCCTGGCGCGGCGCGAGGTAGTTGACCTCGCGCCGAGTCCTGCCAGCTACCTGCACCGCGCGGCCATCAACGCCTCGCTAGACCTGGTGCGCAGCCGCACGACGGCCCGCGCCGTCGCGCTCGATGATGTCATGGACGACTTGCCGGAACGTTCCTCTCTCAGCCCCGAAGCGCGACAGCAGGACCGCGAGCTGCGCAAGTTGATTCAGCAGGCCGTGGCCCGTCTGGGCGCGTCCGCCGCAGAGATGTTCGTCCTGCGCTACTTCGAGGGCTACGGGAACAACGAGATCGCGGAACTGCTCGGCACGTCGCAGATGGTCGTCGCCGTCACGTTGCACCGCTCGCGCGCACGTCTCCGCAAGGAAATCGGCAATTATATGGAGAAACATCATGAAGCGTAATCGGAAAGAGCTAGATTCAATCCTCGACCGCGTTGCTGCCGGAATTCGCAACGAAGAGCCGGACGCAGCCACTATGGGCCGCGCCGCCGACCGTGTCTGGGCACGAATCCAGAAGGAGGGCGTTGTCGAGCTGCCTGAGACGGTCAAGCCCGCGGACGAGATTCGCGGCTGCCCCGACTTCCAATCTCTGATTCCTGCTTACCTGCGGAAAGAACTGTCGGAGGCGCGCGCACTGCTCGTCGAAGATCACACGCGCGAGTGCATCCCCTGCCGCAAGGCGCTGAAGGCCGCGCGCACGGGCGGCGCTCAAACGACCCGCGTCGTCCGCCCGGCCGCGAAAGTCGAGCGCGCGACGACGCACATGCCTGTCTGGAAATGGGCCATCGCCGCGACGCTCCTCGTCGGCATCGGCCTCGTCGTTTACAACGTCTACCAACGCCTGGGCATTGAGGCTCGCGCGACCGTGGAGCTAGCCAGCGGGACCATCTACAAGGTCACGGACACGGAGAGCCGCGCCCTCGGCGTCGGCGACGAGATTCGCGGTGGCGACATCATCCGCACGACGAAGGATTCGGGCGCGGTCGTGAAACTGGAAGACGGCTCGCTCGTCGAGATGCGCGAGCGCTCCGAGTTCTCGCTCTCGCGGAACGCAGGCGGCACGACCATTCATCTCAACCGTGGGAACGTCATCGTCGAGGCCGCGAAACAGCGCGGCGGGCATCTCTACGTGGCGACGCCGGACGCGCTCGTCTCCGTGACCGGCACGATCTTTTCCGTCAACAACGGCACGAAGGGCTCGCGCGTCTCCGTCGTGGAGGGCGAAGTCCACGTCAACAACGCGGGCAACGAAAAGGTCTTACATCCCGGCGACCAGACGACGACGAGCCCGAGCCTTGAGCTTGTGCCAATTCAGGAAGAGATTGCCTGGAGCCGCAACGCCGAGCGCTACGGAAAGCTCGTGTTGGAGCTGACCTCGCTCAGGCGCGAGCTGGAGCAGAAAGTTACGCGGCCGGGCGTGCGCTACTCGACGCGGCTGCTCGATTTGACGCCTGAAGGGACTGTCCTGTATGCCGCGCTGCCGAACCTGACGGCGACGCTCGTCGAATCACACCGCATCATGCGTGAGCGCATACAGCAGAACGCCGCGCTTCAAGAGTGGTGGGCGAAGGAAAAACCGGACCAGAACCCCGGCCTCGACCAGCTCATCGAAGAGGTCAACCAGTTCGGCAAGTATCTGGGGACGGAGATCGTGGCGAGCGCGAAGATGGGTGACAAGGGGCCGGAAGACCCGCTCGTGCTGGCCGAGCTTGCGGACGCGGCGGGCTTCCGCGCGTACCTCGAACAGAAGCTCGCGGCACTCACGACCACGGAGAAGAATGCTCCGAAGATTCGCATCATTGACGATCCCTTGAGCGCGACTCAAGAGGCGGCCGTTGACGGAAAGCGACTAAACGAAGTCCTGGTCTGGATTAATAACGACCTGATGGCGGCCGCGCCTCGATTGCAGCAGTTGCAGCAACTCAGCAATGCTCTGAAGGGAACGAACAATTTCAAGACGACCTCGTTCTACGCGCGGCTCGCGGAGACTTACAAAGCGGGCGCGGGGCTCATCGTCGCCGCCGACCTGGAAAAGATCATCGGCCGCATGGTCAACGAGGGGACGAGCCCCGAAGCCGCGAAGCGTTACGAGACTTACAAGAAGCTGGGCCTGACGAGCCTCAAGCACTTCGTGGCCGAGCAGAAGGACGTTGAAGGGAAGACGAACAGCCGCGCGACCGTGAGCTTCAAGGAGCAGCGCACGGGCATCGCTTCGTGGCTCGCCGCGCCTGGGCCGATGGGCGCTCTGAACTTCATCTCGCCCGACGCGAACATGGTCGCGGCCTTCGTGGTGCGCGAACCCGCCTCGCTCGTAGACGAGTTGCTGGGCTACCTGGACACGGCGGCCCCGCGCATGCGCCAGCACCTGCAAGAGCACGAGCGCGCGCACGGGCTGAAGCTGCGCGAGGACTTCGCCGCACCGCTCGGCGGCGAGTTCGCCTTCGCCCTGGACGGCCCGGTCCTGCCGACGCCTTCCTGGAAGATGGTCTTCGAGGTCTATGACCAGGCGCGTTTGCAGCAGACCTTCGAGCGCGTGGTGGAAGAGGTGAACAAGCTGGCGGCCAAGACTGGCGTCGGCGGGTTGGCGTGGGAGCAAAGCCAAAGCGGCGGGCACACGTTCTACGCGCTCAGGTCCACGGTCTTCGGCGTGGAGGTGCATTACACCTACGCCAACGGTTACCTCGTCGCCGCGCCGAGCCGCGCGCTGGTCGAGCGCGCACTGAAGTACCGCGAGTCCGGCTACACCTTGTTGCGCTCGCCGCGCTTCACTTCGACGCTGCCGGCGGACGGGCAGGTCAACTTCTCCGCCATCTTCTATCACGACCTCGCGCCCTTGCTTGAGCCTGTCTCGGGCCACCTGGAGCGGGCCGCGAAAGAGATGACTGAGGAGCAGCAGCGTGCCATCAAGGCCACGGCTGAGGCCCCGCCGACACTGGCCTACGCCTACGCGCAGGGCGACGCTCTGGTCTTCGCCGCCGACAGCGAGGGCGGACCCTTCGGCCTGAGCACCGCGACGCTGATGGGACTGCCCAGCTCGTTCGAGATGCAGCACATCCTACACAGCGCGATGCGCAGTGACGGGAAGAAGTGAGGCCCGGACAATAACCCACAGTTGCAAAGCCTAATCTCGACTCTTTGCGCCTTTGCGGCTTGGCGTGAGAAACCACAACACTCACGCCAGGGCGCAAAGGCGCTAAGGGGTTGAGTCAATCGGGAGCTTGAGTTTAAACAGTCTCTTGTTGTGATACGCTGGCGGAAAGCTGACATGAAACCTGTCATTGACCTCAACGGCCTGGGTGTACAATTCGGCGACAAGCCCATCCTGAAAGAGTTGACGGCGGAGTTGCGCGGGCGGGCCATCGGATTGCTCGGCCCGAACGGGGCGGGGAAGACTACGCTCATACACACGCTGCTCGGCTTTCATCCCCCTTCGCAGGGCACGGCGCACATCTTCGGCCAGGACATCACGGCGGGCGCGAAAGAGATTCGCGCGTTCATAGGCTACATGCCGGAGCGCGATTCTTTCATCGCCAAAATGTCGTGCGTGCGCTTCGTCAGCCTGATGGCGGAGCTTTCGGGGCTGCCGCAAGGCGCGGCGCTCGAACGCGCGCACGAAGCTCTCTTCTACGTCGGCCTCGGCGAGGCGCGCTACCGTAACCTCGAAACCTACTCGCTCGGCATGAAGCAACTGGCGAAGCTCGCGCAGGCCATCGTTCATGGGCCAAAATTGATCATCCTGGACGAGCCGACCAACGGGCTCGACCCGCCTACGCGCCAGCGCATGATTCGCCTCATACGCGAGATACGCGACAGCCACCAGGCGCACATCCTGCTCTCGTCTCACCTGCTGCGCGACGTGGAGGAGTGCTGCGAGGAGATTCTGATTTTGAAGGATGGGCGCATCGCCACCTACTGCAATCTGGAAGAGGAGCGCAAGTCCAACCTCAAGTTTTTGGAGATGGAGACGCGCGGCGACACGCGCGCCTTCGCGGAGGCGGTCGGGCGTCTCGGCTGCGAGTATGCGCTCACGGGCGAGCGGCGCTTGAAGCTCGTCCTGCAAGACGGCGTGGAGATACGCGACCTCTACAAGCTCGCCGCCGAGCGGCAGGTGCAGATTCGCCGCCTGAACTACAAGCGCGACTCGCTCGAAGACATCTTCCTCAAAGCGATGGAGGACGACAATGGCGGTTTATGAGCACACTTACAAACAATACGCGGGCGAGGAGACGCCGCGCTGGTCGCGGTTTCTAATCCTCCCTCGCCACTCCTACCGCGGCATCTTCCAGTCGAAGCTGTTCATAGCCATCTTTGTCGCCTGCTTCATCTACCCGCTGGTCGCCTCGGTCTTAATCTACCTGCATCACAACGCGGAGGCGCTGGCGGTGATGGAACTGGCGGTCCGTAGGCTCGTCCCGATTGACGCGGCGTTCTTCGAGACGCTGGTCGTCGGGCAGGGGATGGCCGCCTGCCTCATCACGCTTCTCATAGGGCCGCCGCTCATCTCGCGCGACACGACGAATAACGCGCTGCCGCTCTATCTTTGCCGCCCCTTCTCGCGCGCAGAGTACGTCGTCGGCAAGTTGAGCGTGCTCCTGATACTGCTGTCGTTGATTACGTGGGTGCCGATTCTGTTGCTCTTTTTTTTCCAGTCTTACCTGGAAGGCTGGACGTGGTTTACGGAGAACCTGAG
>DATFCB010000717.1:0-2879 GCA_035253525.1 Pyrinomonadaceae bacterium
TGATGGAGGCGGCGGCCGCGACGAGGGTTCCGGCGGGGGCGGCGCTGGCGGTTGACAGGCACAAGTTCGCGGAGTTTCTGACGGAGCGGATTGAGGCGCACCCGAACATTGAAGTCGTGCGCGAAGAGGTGACGGAAATCCCTGCGGACGCGATCACCGTCATCGCGACGGGGCCGCTCACTTCGGAGGCGCTGACCAACGCGATTATGAAGGTGACGGGCGACGACCAGCTATATTTTTATGATGCAATTGCGCCGATTGTCGCGGCCGATACGGTGAACCGAGGAATCGCCTTCCGCGCGGCGCGGTATGATAAGGGCGGGGACGATTATTTGAACTGTCCGTTTAATGAGGACGAGTACGCGCGCTTTTACCAGGAGCTTGTCAATGCTAAGAGCGTGCCGCTTCAAAGGTTCGAGGAGACGCGCTGGTTCGAGGCGTGTCTGCCGATTGAGGAATTGGCCCGGCGCGGCGTGGACACTCTGCGCTTCGGGCCTATGAAGCCCGTGGGCCTGCGCGACCCGCGCGACGGAAAGCAGCCATACGCGGCCGTCCAGCTTCGACAGGAGAATGTGTTGGCCGACGCGTACAGCCTCGTCGGTTTTCAGAATCATCTCAGGTTCGGAGAGCAGGCGCGCGTGCTCCGTTTGATTCCCGGTCTGGAAGAAGCAGAGTTCTTGCAGTACGGGCAGATTCATCGTAATACTTACATCTGTGCGCCGCGCTTCCTGGACCCGACGCTTCAGGCCCGGACACATGCTTCGCTCTTTTTCGCGGGCCAGATCACGGGCGTAGAGGGTTACGTCGAATCAGTCGCCTCGGGCTGGCTGGCCGGCCTGAATGCCGCACGGCTCGCGCGAGGGCTTGAACTGTTCGTCGCACCGCAAAAGAGCGCGACGGGCGCGCTCGCGCGCTACGTCTCAGGCGCGGACCCGAAAACCTATCAACCTGCCAACATCACCTTCGCTCTGCTTGAGCCGCTTGCGGAAGAGCACAGGCGGCGCGTCCGCCGCAAGCAGGAGCGCAGGCAGTTGCAGGTCGAGTTGGCGTTGAAAGAGTGGGACGCCTGGCTTCCGACACTGGCACACTCCTTATCCGGCGCTGCCTGACAAACACCGAATCAGCCGAAAGAAACTTGGACGATGCGTAAAACTGCAATCGCGCTTCTCTTAATCATTCTGTGCCAGTTGTGCGACTTCACCTCGTCACGAAACGCGTCCGCGCAGGTGGCCCAAAAGGGCGTGGCCGCGAAGCCGGGTAGCTATTACCCTCCGCGCGGCGACGACTGGCAGCGCAGGCGGCCCGAAGAGGTCGGGATGGACAGCGCCCTTCTGGATGCGGCGGTCGCTTACGCCAAATCGCACGAGAGCAAAATCCCTAGAGACTTTTCGACGCAGGTGGAAACCTTCGGCGCGCTGCTCGGCCCGATTCCCAAAGAGCGCGGTGGAACCAACGGCCTCATCCTGCGCCACGGCTACATCGTCGCCGAATGGGGCGACACGCGAAAAGCTGAGCCCACCTACAGCGTCGCCAAGAGCTTTCTCTCCACGCTGCTCGGACTGGCCCTCGACCGCGGGTTGATTAAGAGCATCAAAGACCCCGTGCGCGGCTACGTCAAGGACGGCGGGTACGACTCATTGCATAACGCGAAGGTGACGTGGGAGCAGCACGCGCACCAGACGAGCGAATGGGAAGGCACCATGTGGGGCAAGCCGAGCGACTTCATAGGCGTCGAACAGTTCGGCAAAGGAAAGCGCGAGCCCAGGGCAATCAAAGAGCCTGGCACACATTGGGAATACAACGATGTGCGTATCAACCGCTTTTCGTTGTCGCTGCTGCGCGTCTGGCGGAAGCCTCTGCCGCAAGTCTTAAAACAAGAGGTGATGGACAAAATCGGCGCGACCGATACCTGGCAGTATCACGGCTATGACAACTCGGACGTGACGATTGACGGGAAGAAGGTGAAGAGCGTCGGCGGCGGCACGCGCTGGGGCGGCGGGCTGTGGATCAATACGCGCGACGAGGCGCGGTTCGGTTATCTTTTCCTGCGAAAAGGGAAGTGGGAAGGCAAGCAGGTCGTCTCGGAAAATTGGGTGCGGATGGCGACGACCCCGAGCGTTTCCCCGCTCGATTACGGTTACCTGTGGTGGCTGAACACGGCTCGCAAGCAGTGGCCGAGCGCGCCCGAGTCAAGTTTCGCCGCGCTCGGCTACGGCTCCAACGCAATCTGGGTTGACCCAGAGCACGACCTCGTCATCGTCTGGCGCTGGCACGACGAGAATCTGGACGAGTTAATCAAACGCGTGTTGGCTTCCATTAAATGAGTTTGGCGGGCGGCCGAGGCCGAATACTTACAGATTCCGTCCGCGCGGCCGCGCGTGTTATTCTTCGCGGCAGAGAGTTGGTTTTTCGTCTCCTGCGAATCGCAACCTGAGCAAGTCTTACGACATCAGAGTGTTTTACCCGGCCTGCGACAAAGCCAAATTCGGGGCATCACGATTCACAAAAGCGTTGGAGTTGTTTTGAGGTGAATTCTCTAAAAGGTTTAGACGGGGAAGGGCTGTGAAATACCTGGCTTCAAACAATTCACGAACGGCAGTCAACGCCCCCGGACCCTGCGGGCCGTTGCGCGCACGCGCGGCCATCGCGCGCCCCGCTGTGAGCGTGTCGTCATTCTTCGGCGCGATGCTCGCTCTGGTCTTGTTACTTGCTCCCCTGACTTCTCACGCGCAGTCCGGGCGCAACAAGCAGCAGCCGGGGAGCAAGCCCGCGACTGGGACGGGAACGACGCGCCCCAAGCGAGTCGGGACGACCGGCGGCGCGCCGCAGCCCACGCCCACGCCCGCTTTGCGCCTGCCGGCCGGGACCGTCGTCTTGGA
>DATFCB010000718.1:0-4308 GCA_035253525.1 Pyrinomonadaceae bacterium
TTAGATGTTGCCTTGGGCGCTGAGTTCCGTGGGCAATTTATTGCTGATGGCATCGGTCAGGCTCGATTGAAAGCCTGTCGTCTCCCACTCGTGCCAGCGCGCGAGAGCATCGTGGAAGTGGTGCGTGCGCTCTTTTGTGAAGTGGTCTAAGAGCCAGAAGGCCGCGCGTCGCTTCTGCCCGGCGGCGGTTGTCTCTGAGTGCTGGCCGCCCACGGCTTCTCGCCCCGCCCGCTTCAGTCCCTCGCCTATCTCTTCGACCCACACGTCGCAGTCGTGAAGCTCGCCGAGCGAGGTCTGCATTTTGGCGATCTCCCTGGCGAAGGGCGTGAGCGTGCTCTCGTCCCAGCAGACCGCGAAAAGCTCCAGGGCGTAGCGCAACCGCTTGGCCGCTATGCGCAGGCGGTGTAGCGTCTCCGACTTCAAGGGAGTGTAAAGACTCGCGCTCAGGTCTTGAAACTCCTCAAGGCGAGCCAGGATAATCTTGCGCCCGGCGCGGCGGAAGCTGACGCTTGTTTCTTTCCGACCCTCGCCGCCGACATCCTGCCTTCGCCTGGCTTTCACCCCGTCGGCGAGCGCGTCGTTGAAGTCTTCCCGCAACTCGGCGAGCGCGTCTTCGGTCAACGCACGTTCGAGCCGGGCGCGCGCACGCTCGCGCTTCCGCTTGCGCTCGTCCGTGAACTGGCCCACGCCCGCACACACTTCCGGCGGCGCTTCCTCCGCCAACTTGTCGAGCGCCATGATTGCCACGTCGTCGTCGCGGACGAGGCCGAGCGCATCGGCTAAACTCTTCAAATCTCCTTTCACGCGCCGCATCTTGCGCCCGCGCAGGTAAGGCGAAAAATCCCGCAGCGCGCTACGCAGGCGGCGCGACGCGACGCGCATGTCGTGGACCCCCTCGGGGTCGCTCCAATCGAGCGCCGCCGCGCGCAGGCCGCACATCTCCTCCACGCGCGTGCGCAGGACAAGGCGCACGCCCTCGCCCACGTCCCGTCCGCAATCCAATCCTTCAATCTCTTTCGCTTTCGCCATCAGTTAGTCGTGGAAATCAACATGGAGACACTTAGAAAGACAATCCCAAATTTCAAAGTTGAGATTTCAAATTCGCGTTTTGTGCCAGCGTCTCGCGGCTGAAGGTCAGCTTGCAATCGAAGGCTTGCTCGAACATGTCGCGCTTTTTTTCGGCGGCCCAGATTTCTTTGTCGCAGCCGTTCCCGCTCGACAGCCGTATGTGGACCGCGCGTCCTTCGCGTTCGATGCCAATGTCGCGGACGACGCCGTCGTAGCCGCAGTGGAGCGCGTCCGCCACGCGCAGGATGCCGCCGAGCTGCCACACCGTCTCGCGGTCCTGATCGTTGAGCACGGCGTAGTCCCCGTGCCGCTCCTTGGGCAGAGCGCCACGGTGGTAGCGGGCCACGTTGGCTATCACCTCGCGCTCGGCCTCGGAGAAACCCGTCAACTCTGAATGCTTGATCAGGTAGAGCGAATGCTTGTGGTGCGACTCGTGCGCGATGTGGTAGCCGATGTCGTGCAGGAGCGCGGCGGCCGAGAGCAGTGTCCGGTGTTGGCGGCTCAGTTTGAAGTGCTCGGCCATGTGGTCGAAGATTTTCTCGGCCGATGCCGCGACCTGGTGCGCGTGCGCCTCCTCGTAGCCGAAGCGGCGACCCACTGCGCGCACGCCGCGCAGCAGCGGGTCTTCAGTGTCCGGCACGGGCGGGCGCGCTTCGGCCTCCAACTCGCGCAAGCGGTCTATAATCACGCCCTCGCGCAAGGCCCAATCGCAGGAGCGCAAGCCGCTGATTTTCATGGCGCGCATGGAGCCTTCGAGAATCTGCCCGCCGGCGATGATGATTTCGGCGCGCTGACTGCTGACGCCCGGCACGGTGCGGCGCTTCTCCGCGTCCATCCCGGCCATGCGCTCGTTGAAGCGCACGAGTTCGTCCAACGTAATCTCGGCCCCGGCGGGCTGAGCGCCCTGCTCTTCCGCAGACGCCGCGCGCTTCAAGCGGCGCAGGCGCAGAGCCTCGCCGATGGCGATGATGGTCCCCGAAGTGCCGGTCGCCGCCTGCCACAGTCTCCCGCGCAACTCGCGCGACGGGCGCTCAAGGGCCGAGCGTATCTCTTCCTTGATCGCGCGCAGTTCCTTCGGCTTGACCGGGTCGGTCGAGATGAAGCGCTCGGTCAGGCCCACCGCGCCGAGCTTGACCGAGTAGAGTTCCGAAGGCGTGCCGTCCACGACGAGCGAGAATTCGGTGGAGCCGCCGCCGATGTCTATGTTGAGCAGGCTCGGGCTTGCGCCCGCGCAGCCTTGCGCGGCGGCCAAGCCTATGAGCCGCGCTTCTTCTAACCCGGAGAGGACCGCGACGCGAACATTCGTGCGCTTTTGGACTTCTTCGATGAACTCCGCCGCGTTGTCCGCCTCGCGCACGGAAGCGGTCGCGATGGCGATGAGGTGCTGCGCCCCGCGCGCCTCGGCGATGGAGCGGAAGCGGCCGATGCACGCGGCGGCGCGCTCGATGGCTTCGGGCGCGAGCCTCCCTTCACGCAAGGTGTCGTGGCCCAGGCGGACGACCTCCTTCTCGCGCGCGATGACGGCGAAGGCGTCGCTTGATGCCGCCTCGACGACGGCCAGTTTGATAGAGTTCGAGCCGATGTCTATGGCCGCGAGTTTCAACGTCGTCCGGTCCCTTCCAGCATCTCCGCGTTGCGGGCTTCCACCTCTGCCTTTTTAGACCTCGCGGCCTGCCGTACAGCCTTCGCCGGGAAACTCTTGACCGAGTCAGAGGCGTCAACAATCTTGCCTTCGTCAATCACGCGGGCCACGGCGCGGCGCAGGTCGCCCGCAACGCGGTTAATCGAGCGCGAAGCGTTCAGGACGCGGAAGCCGTACTCGCCCTTCATACGCTCGAACTCGCGCAGCATGCGCGTCTGGTACGCGACGAAGCTGTCGTAAAAATCCTCGCCCAGATACATGTCCATCCCGGACTCCCAGAAGTCGAAGCCGCGACCCGAAGCCAGGATGCGCTCGACCAACTCTTCGGCCGAGCGGATGTTGAGATAGAAGATGGCGTCGGGCACGAGCGCGATGCCGTAAACGGCGCGCATCCATTCGGGGTCGGCCCCGCGCACGACCGCCCGCGCAATCGCGGAGTAGATGTAGCGGTCGGTCAGGACGATGAAGCCCGCGCGCAGGGCCGGCAGCATCTGGCTTTCCAGGCGGTCGGCGAAGTCCGTCGCGTAAAAGAGCTGCATGGTGAGGCGGCCGAGCGTCGGCCCCTTCTTCGCCTCTTTGATTCCGCGCCCGGCAAGCACCGAGCGCGTCATCCCTGTGTCGAGCACGGCGTGGCCGCGCGATTCGAGCCAGGTGCGCAGGAGTGTGGTGTGCGTCGAGCGCCCGACGCCGTCCGCGCCCTCTATGACGATTAGCTTGCCGGGGTAAGGCTCAAGCTCCACGCCCGGCAGCGGCGTCCCGTAGAATCTCATCTCTCTCATCGCGCCGCTCCGTTCCCTTCTTTCGTGAGGTGTTCTTTGACGATGGCGCGCATCTCGCGCTGCTGCTTCTCAATCGAGCGCGTCGCGTCTATGAGCGTCAGCCCGAACTCGTCAACCATGCGGTCGTACTCCTCCAGAATCCTGCCCTGAAAGAGCTTGAAGCTCTCCTCCTCGTCGTCGGCCCACTCCATGTCCATCCCCGCCTCGTAATACTTCAACTGTGGACGCCCCGAGACGATTCGCTCGACGGCCACGTCCAGTGGCGCGCGGAAGAAGAACGCGACCGTCGGCTTGACGGCGAAGCTGTAAATCTGGCGCACCCACGCGCGGTCGCAGCCGCGGGCCACGTCGCGCGCGAACGCCGTGTAGATGTAGCGGTCGGCGAGCACGATTGCGCCCGCCTTCAAAGGCGGAAAGATGTCGTGCTCGGTGCGGTCGGCGAAGTCCGTGGCGTGAAGAAGCGAGAACGTGGCGGGCGTGAAGAGCCGCCGCTTCTTGGCGCGCTTGGTCGTGTCTTTGACGAGCGGCGAGGAGTTCCACTCGGAAAAGAAGACAGGGTAGCCCTCGGCCTTGAGCCACTGGTAGAGGAGCGCGAGCTGCGTTGATTTCCCGCTCCCGTCCGTGCCCTCTACGACGAAGAGCTTCCCCGGAAAGTGGTGGTGTCCGTATGTAATCATCGGCCGCTGACTCTAGTCCCTTCGTGTTACACAACTGTGAAGTGTAATAAACCACAAAGAGACGTAGACGGGAAGGAGATTTTTCTCAAGCTCAACAATCAAGCAACACATTGACTCAACCCCTTTGCGTCTTTGCGCCTCC
>DATFCB010000719.1:0-5446 GCA_035253525.1 Pyrinomonadaceae bacterium
CGGCGAGCGGCCCACGTCGCTCGCGCCGCGCGACGAAGAGGACGCGCCGGTGGCTCCGCCCGTGAAGGAAAAGCCGCAGCCCGAAGTCAACCGCCTGCGCCTCGGCGTCACGCTCCAGGAGTTGACGCCGCAGTTAGCCAACGAGCGGAAACTTGCGGGCGTGCGCGGCCTCTACGTCAAGGACATAGACCCGAGCGGCATCATCGCCGACGCGCGCCCGCGCTCGCTGGCCGAGGGCGACGTTGTGCTTCGCATCAACCGCGTCGCCATCAACACGCTCGAAGAGTTCGAGCGCATCGTCAACTCGCTCAAGGCGGGCGACGCCGTCGTTCTCAACGTCGCCCGCTACGACCGCGACGCGGGCCGCATCGTGCAGCGGGTCGTGCAGTTCACTTACCAGTAAAATGGTCAACAGTGAATAGTGAATGGTGAATGGACGAACTCAGTTTGTCCATTCACCATTTTCCATTTACAATCAGCTTATCTATGGCACAAGCGAAAAAAGCTCTCAGTAAAAAGAACAGCCGGAAGACTGCCGCCGCCGCCCTGCGCCCGGCGACGAAAACCTATCACAACTACATCGGCGGCCAGTGGGTCGCGAGTTCCTCCGGCGAGTGGTTCGAGAATGCGAACCCCGCGGACACGCGCGACGTTGTGGGCCGCTTTCCGCTCTCGACCAGCGAAGACGTTGACGCGGCCGTCGCAGCCGCGCGCACGGCCTTTGACCGCTGGCGGCAGACGCCCGCCCCGCGCCGCGCCGAAATCCTTTTCCGCCTCGGCGAGATTCTCATACGTAACAAAGACCGCTACAGCGCCGACATGACGCGCGAGATGGGCAAGGTCTTGAAGGAGACCGGCGGCGACGTGCAGGAGGCGATTGACTGCACCTACTACACTGCGGGCGAGGGCCGCCGTCTTCACGGCTTCACCACACCCGCGGAGATGCCCGACAAGTTCGCCATGTGCGTGCGCCAGCCCGTCGGTTTGTGCGGGCTGATTACGCCGTGGAACTTCCCGATGGCGATTCCCTCCTGGAAGCTCATCCCGGCGCTCGTCTGCGGCAACACCGTCGTCATCAAGCCCGCCGAGGACACGCCGCTCTCGACTTATAATCTGGTCAAGGCGTGCGAAGAGGCCGGGGTTCCTCCGGGCGTAGTCAACTTAGTGACGGGCTACGGCGAGCCTGCGGGCGCGGCCATCACGAATCACCCGGCGCTGCGTTTGATCTCTTTCACGGGCTCGACCGAGACGGGGCGCATCGTCGCGACCGCCTGCGCCGAGCGCAACGCCATTTGCTCGCTCGAAATGGGCGGCAAGAACGTCATCATCGTGATGGACGACGCGGACATTGACCTCGCAATCGAGGGCGCGGTCTGGGGCGCGTTCGGCACTTCGGGCCAGCGCTGCACGGCCTCCTCGCGCATCGTCGTTCACAAGAAAGTTTACAAGCAGTTCTCGAAAAAGCTGGCCGAGCGCGCCGCAACCTTACGCGTCGGCAACGGCGCTGCTCCGACGACCGACATGGGTCCGGTTATCAACGCCGACGCCGTTCATAAGATTCTCGGTTACATCGAAATCGGCGAGCGCGAAGACGGCGCGAAACTCGCGACGGGCGGCAAGCGCCTGACGAAGGGCGAGCACGCCAACGGTTACTTCATAGAGCCGACCGTCTTCACGGAGGTCGCCCCCGAGATGCGCATCGCGCAGGAAGAAATCTTCGGCCCCGTCACGGCCGTCATCCCGACCAACTCTCTCGAAGAGGCCGTCGGGATCGCCAATGGCGTGCGCTACGGATTGTCGGCCGCCATCTACACGCAGGACGTGAACCGCGCCTTCCGCGCGATGCAGGAGATGTACACGGGCATCTTCTACGTCAACTCTTCGACCATCGGGGCCGAAGTCCACCTGCCCTTCGGCGGGACCAAAGCCACCGGCAACGGCCACCGCGAGGCCGGCACGCAGGTCCTGGACATCTTCACCGAATGGAAATCAATCTACGTTGACTACAGCGGCAAGTTGCAACGCGCGCAGATTGACCTGGAAGACAGCGCGGATTGACGCGGGCGATGAAGGAATGGCCTGAGTTCAATGAGCACGGCGATCTGCCTGCTGGCATTTATCATGCTACTTTGGCCGAGGTTACTGAGCATTTCGGGTCAAGAACGTTACAGCGTCGAATCGTTGCTCAAAGACTAATGCGCATTTACGACTTAGCGCATGGCACAGGTCAAGTAGCACGATTTATCATCTACGGCTCATTCGTTACGGCCAAACCGTCGCCGAATGATGTTGACATCTTTCTGCTGATGGATGACACGTTTGACAAAACACAAACGTCTGGCGAAACGGCTGCAATCTTCGATCATTTAACGACAGAGAATAAAATCGGGGCAAGTGTTTTCTGGATGCGGCGTTTGTCAGTTCTAGACAGCGAGCAAGAATTGATTGAGCATTGGCAAATCAAACGAGACCTAACCAAGCGCGGAATTGTTGAGGTGATAGGCCGTGATTAAGAACGATCTTGAATTACAGGCGATGTTGGAGCGAATCCAGTATTTTCACCGGATAGTCGCTCACTTGCGTAAGACCGAGATTAATCCGACCAATTACAAGGCGTCAGCGGGTGGCTTTCTGGCTGAGATTGATCGCATGAATCTCGAAGTGCGCGAGTATTTAATGTTCCATCCTAGCGAAGTCGCCGAGGAACTGTTGCCCACGGGGACACGTTGACGGAAGGGACAATGGCTTATCGTGCCGCGCATAGATTGACGCGGGGCGTGGATTAGCAATAAAGTTCGCGGGCCAGTTGTCAGACTGTCGTTTAGTCTTACTCTTCCAGACTGATTGGAGAACAGCACAGTGATCGTCGGACTGCCTAAGGAAATCAAGGATAACGAATATCGCGTGGGCCTTACTCCGGCCGGCGTGCGCGCTTTGACCGACGCCGGGCACAGGGTCGTCGTCGAGCGCGGCGCGGGCGAGGGCTCCGGGTTCGAGAACGATTTGTACGAGCGGGCGGGCGGGACTCTTCTGGATTCGCCCGACGACGTGTGGGCCGAAGGCGAGATGATCGTCAAGGTGAAGGAGCCCATCGCGCCCGAGTACCCGCGCATGCGCGAGGGCCAACTGCTCTTCACCTACCTGCACCTCGCGCCCGACCCGCAGCAGACCGAGGCGCTGCTGAAGAACAAAGTGACGGGCATCGCCTACGAGACGATCACGGACAGGAAGGGGACGCTGCCGCTCCTGACGCCGATGTCGGAAGTCGCGGGGCGCATGGCCGTACAGGTCGGCGCGACCTACCTTGAGAAGATGAACGGCGGGCGCGGCATCCTCCTGGGCGGAGTGCCGGGCGTGCCCGCGGCGCGCGTCGTCATCATCGGCGGCGGGGTCGTCGGCACCAACGCCGCGAAGATCGCCGTCGGGATGGGCGCGGCGGTCACAATCATTGACAACAATCTGGACCGCCTGCGCGACCTGGACGACATCTTCCTCTCGAAAGTCTCCACGCTCGCCTCTTCCGCCTACATGATTCACGACGCCATCACAGAGGCCGACCTCATCATCGGCGCGGTGCTCATTCCAGGTGCCGCTGCACCGAAGCTCATCACGCGGGCCATGCTCAAGGACGTTCCCAGGGGCGCGGTCATCGTTGACGTGGCGGTGGATCAGGGCGGCTGCATAGAGACGACGCACCCGACGACGCACTCGAACCCGACCTACTACGTCGAGGACGTGCTCCACTATTGCGTGGCGAACATGCCCGGCGCGGTCCCGCGCACTTCCACTTTCGCGCTGACCAACGCCACGCTGCCCTACGCGCTGAAACTGGCGAACAAAGGTTTTCCCAATGCCCTCGCGGGCGACCCAGGCTTGAAGGAGGGCGTCAACACTCACGCCGGCCACCTCACCTACGAGGCGGTGGCGATAGATCAGGGACTGCCCTACACCCCGCTCGACGAATTAATCGGCCCCGACGCGAGCGCGAAAGAGTAATTATATCGGTTTGCAATTGAGTGCAGGTTAAAGAAAAACATCTCACGCCAAGACGCCAAGGCGCGAAGAAAACAGTTAAGCTTTTCTTCGCGCCTTGGCGACTTGGCGTGAGACTTTCTCTGGCTCACACTCAATTGCAAGTGGCTATAAAAGTTCAAAATTAAAAATGCAAAATGGAAGATGAGAGCCGCGCTCTTTGTCTTCCATTTTACTTTTAATTCTTCACGCTGCTTTGAGCAGCAGTCTTGCGAGGCAGCCCGTGAGTTCGTCTGGGCGCACGGGCTTGGCTAGATAAACGTCTGGGCGGTCGTTGGCGTCGCGGGCGGCGTCGGCGCGCTCGAACCCGCTGAGGAGCACGACGGGCAGGCGCGAGAGTTTAGGGTGGTGGCGCAGGAAGCGGCAGAGTTCGTAGCCGTTCAGGTGCGGCATGATGGCGTCGGTCACGACGGCGTCCACGGCGGAAGTGAGCGCGGCTTTCATCGCCTCAAGGCCGTCGGCCGCGCTGAGGACGCCGTAGCCCGCACGCTGCAAAATGACTTCCAGGTAGCGGCGTATCGAGCGGTCGTCTTCGACTATCAGGATTGTGCCGCGCGTCGCGCGTGTTTGTGAGGCAGGGAGAGTAACCGGCGCGCCGCTCGTGACGGTGATTTCTTCGGTTGCGTTCATCTGGCCTGGCTTGACCTCGCTTGTTGGACGGGCTCTCTACTTCGGCGGGGAGCCCCGCCGGTGTCACGGCAAGCCGCGTGCCCGAAGACGACAGGAACACCGCGCGAGACCCCGTTCATCCCGCGCCCGCGGCGCTTTCCAGCCCCCTAAGTTGCAGGCGACTCTGAATTTGTAAAGCTCTCTTGAATGCCGGAGAGTTTCTTCGAGGAGAGATGTTGGCCGATGGTGCCGGCTAAAATCAGATTAAATTAGTTCAAGCTGACCTGTCAACAGTCATCAATTTGAACGTGCCGGCGGTCAAAATGCACAAGGGTTTGCGGCCTTCTGCCCGGCTGCTGCGGCCCCCCTTAGCTCGTTGCGGCCCGTGAAAAGGAGAGCCAGCGCTCAGACGCGGACATCGGAGGTGAGGTCTTCGAGCACGGGCCGCCCCGCCCCGTGCTCGTCGAATGAAAGGTTCAGCCATGCTGAATAGTTGGAGACGGCGAGTCACTACCTTGAGGCTCGTCACGGCCCTCGCAGTTCTCACCTTCGCGGTTTACCCCGGCCGGGCGTGAGCTTCCGACGAACGAATCGTGAGCGACTGGGGTCCGAAGTGACGAATGTACGACGACAGGACCGGCGGGTTCGAGATCAAGTATCCAAGACAATTCATCATCCTCCCGGAGAAGGGCGAGCGAAGAGCTGATTCTGTCTCTTACTAAACGGCTGGCCGGAAAGCGTCACAAAGTTTTCCGGCCGGCCGTTTAGCCATCATGCGCACTCATGGCAGCAAAAGTGTGCATTT
>DATFCB010000720.1:0-11170 GCA_035253525.1 Pyrinomonadaceae bacterium
ACGCAAAGGCGCAAAGGCGCGAAGAAAACGGAACTCTTTTCTTCGCGCCTTTGCGCCTTTGCGTGAAATAATCGCTCTCAACCAAAACAATAATAAATTGACCATGCCCTAAAAAGCCTTCCAACCCTCCGGCCCGTACCGCGCATCAATGGGTCATCAAGCAAGTCGGTCTCCCCATTCTTTTACGCAACTGAAATCCGTTTCACAAACTCTGAGCCAGAATTCTCAGGGTCACTGTGAAAGACTGTTCAGGCGTTGTCGCGCGGGAGGAAAACTCCTGGCGCGTTGGGCCGTTGTGTGCCTTGCACTGGAGGGAACTATGACTCGCAGACTTTTCTTCAGACTCTCTTTTCTGCTGCCGCTTTTTACGTTCGCAGCCCTGCTCCTCTCAACCCGACACGGCCTGACCGCCGTTCACAGTTCTCAAAACAAGCCGGCCGCGCTCACTGAAGGCAGGCTCCTCGCTGTTGACGAGGAAGGAAATTTAGCGGGCCAGTGCCCGCTCAAGCACACGGAAGTCAAAGCAGAGGTCAGCGGCTTCCTCTCCCGCGTCACGGTCACGCAACTCTTCGAGAATCCTTTCGAGGAGAAGATAGAGGCCATCTACTCCTTTCCGCTCCCGCAGGCTGCGGCCGTGGACGACATGACGATGACCGTCGGCGACCGTACCATCAGAGGCACGATTATGCGCCGCGAGGAGGCCAGGGCCACTTACCTGGAAGCCAAAGCCAGAGGTCAGGTCGCCAGCCTGCTAGACCAGGAGCGCCCCAACATCTTCACGCAGTCGGTCGCCAACATCACGCCGGGCCAGCAGATTAAAGTCACGATCAGCTACGTCGAGACCTTGAAGTACGAGGAAGGTTCCTACGAATGGTCTTTCCCGATGGTCGTCGGCCCGCGCTACAACCCTGGCGTGGGCGAAGGTGCGCCCGCGCCTGCGCCGGACGCCGTGCGCATCACTAAGCCTCAGGCCGCGCGGCCGGGTAACGACATCTCAATCGAGGTCACGCTCGACGCCGGTGTCCCCCTGGACGGCCTCGCTTCGACGACTCACGAGGTGGAGGTCATCCGCGCGGACGACCGGCGCGCAATCGTGCGGCTGAAAAACAATGAGACTGTCCCGAACAAAGATTTCCTCCTCAAGTACGACGTGGCGGGGGGCAGGATTGAAGACGCTTTGCTCGCGCACCGCTCCGCGCGCGGCGGCTTCTTTACGCTCATCCTACAGCCGCCCGAGCGCGTGACCATCGAGGACGTGACGCCCAAGGAACTCGTCTTCGTCGTTGACACGTCAGGCTCGATGTTCGGCTTCCCCATCGAGAAGGCGACGGAGACGGTCATCCTCGCGCTCGACAACCTTTACCCGCAGGACACGTTCAACCTGATAACTTTCGCCGGTGAAACCAGAATCCTCTTCCCCGAACCCGTCCCGGCCACGCCCGAGAATTTGCGCAAAGCCAAACAGCTTCTCAAAAACCACAAGGCTGAAGGCGGCACCGAGATGATGAAAGCCATTCGCGCCGCTCTGGATTCTTCCGACTCGCAGGAGCACCTGCGCATCGTCTGCTTCCTGACGGACGGGATGGTGGGCGACGACATGGAGATCATCGGCGAGGTGCAGAAGCACAAGAACGCGCGCGTCTTCGCGCTGGGCTTCGGCCAGAACCCGAACCGCTTCCTGCTCGACAAAATAACGGAGTACGGGCGAGGCCAGGTCGAGTACGTCGAACAGACGGGCGACACCTCGAAAGTCGCGCAGCGTTTTCACAAGCGCGTGCGCGAGCCGCTCCTGACGGACATCTCTGTCGAGTGGGAGGGCGTCGGCGTGACGGAAGTCTTCCCCAAAATTGTGCCAGACCTCTTCAGTGCCGAACCAGTGATCCTGTCCGGCCGCTACGCTGGCGGCGGGCACGCAAACATACGCCTGAAGGGGAAGATGTCGGGCCGCGATTTCATGCGCGAGATTCCAGTCGAGTTGCCGGAGACTGAAGCGCGCCACGACGTGCTGGCGACTCTCTGGGCGCGACGGAAGATTGACGACCTGATGGGCCAGTACACGCAAGGGCTGCGCACGGGCCAGTTGAGTCCTGAGCCGAGCGAGGCCATCACACAACTCGGCCTGGACTACAGGCTGATGACGCAGTTCACTTCCTTCGTCGCCGTCGAGGACGGCCTCACGGCCAACACGACGGCCTCCGCGGCTGACGCCAACACTTCGGCGGCGAACGTCTCCTCAGGGCAGTTCTCAAACTTTCCCACCCAGCGCACCGTGCAGTCGTCCTACATGGCTTCTTATGGCCTCTCCGCAGGCGCGCTCAATCCGGGCGCGACCATGACAGCGAACGTCACGGTCACCTCAAGCGGCTCGTCGCTGGACGCGTCCGCGGTCAGCATACGCACGGTCGAGACGGGGGTCATCAAAGATTTACCCATCAGCGGGAGGAGCCACCAGGGTTTAATCTACCTCGCCCCCGGCACGGCCCTGGCCGCTGCGGGCCAGTCTCCCGGCTTCTCGCAGGACAAACTCTCCATCGACGGGCAGCGGACCAATTCCAACAGCTTCATCGTTGACGGCGTCAGCGCCAACTTCGGCATCAACCCGGACGAGCAAGACCCTGGGGCGAGCGCATCCGGCACGATGGCCGGCCGCACCGTCACGGGCGGGACCAACGGCCTCGTGTCAATCGCCGCGACCCAGGAAGTGACGATTCGCACTCGCGTCGCCGAACCGCAGTACGGGCGCACGTCCGGCGGCCAAATCGAGCTCACCACCAACTCCGGCACGAATCAATTCCACGGCTCGCTCTTCGAGCACTTCGGCAACGACGCGCTCGACGCAGGCGACTGGTTCGGCAACAGCCGCGGGTTGGGGAAACCACCTCACCACCTGAACAATTTTGGCGGCACGCTCGGCGGCCCCATCAAGAAAGACCGGACATTTTTCTTCGGCTCTTACGAAGGTACGCGGCTGCGCCAACCCGTAGTCGCCGTCACGGACGTGCCCTCAATGGCGGCGCGTCTTTCCTCCGCCTCAGAGGTTCGGCCGTTCCTGAATGCGTTCCCTGTGCCGACCGGAATCGAAAGACCGGATGGCTTCGCAGAGTTCGCCTCGGCGTTCAATAACCCTGCGCGGCTCGACGCCGCGAGCTTGCGTTTAGACCAGGCCGTGACCAACACCCTGATGCTTTATGGGCGCTACAGCTACGCGGCCTCGTCGGCCGCCGAGCGCGGCGCGGGCGGCTTCTCTTTGAACACATTGAACGCGAGGCGCAGCCGCCTTCAGACGCTGACTGGAAGCGCGACCTATACCGCCTCATCGACGGTCGTGTTGGAACTGCGCGCGAACTACAGCCGACTCGCCGCGACGAGCGCCTACGCGCCGGACAACTTCGGCGGCGCGACTGTGCCAATTATGGACAACGGCCTTGCAGCCTTCTTCTCTGACGGAAACCGTTCCGCCCGCTTCGACCTCGATGGGCGAAACGCAGCCCTCTTCAACGGGTCAGAGGTTTCGAGCACGCAGCGCCAATTCCAAACAATCGGCTCCGTTAACTGGGTCACCGGCAACCACTCCTGGAAGTTCGGCGCGGACTACAGACGCATCGCACCCATCATCGGCCTGCGCCCCTCGGAACAAAGCGTCCTCTTCGACGGAGTCGGACAAGCCGTCACGGGCGTCGCCGCACGCGTCGGAGCTTTCGAGCGCGCGATGCCGCAGCGCCCCGTCTTTCATAATCTGTCAGCCTACGCGCAGGACGAGTGGCGTGTGACGCCGCGGCTCACGCTGATTTACGGTGTGCGCTGGGAGGTCAACCCCGCGCCGCACGCGTCGGACGGGAGAGACCCGTTGGCGGTCAATCAGGTGGACGATTTGGCACAGCTCGGTCTCAACCCCACGGGCGCGCGCCTCTGGAAGACCACTTACAACAACTTCGCGCCGCGCGTCGGCGTGTCCTACCAGCCTTCGGGGCCGGACGGCGAGTGGGTCTTGCGCGCGGGCTTCGGACTCTTTTACGACACGGGGACGGAACACGCGGGCCGCGCCTTCGCGGACTCTTTCCCCTTCGTCAGGGCCAGCGCGGTCTTCAACCGGCCCTTCGACACAACCATCGCGGTCCCGTCGAGCGGGCCGGGCGACGCCCCGCTCTCGGCCTTCGACCCAGGGCTCAAGCTGCCCTACACGCTGAAATGGAGCTTCGAGCTAGAGCGCGCGCTCGGCTCCGCACAGTCATTTTCGGCGGCTTACGTCGGCGCGGCCGGGAGGCGTCTGCTCCTGACGGAATCGCTCTTTAACCAGCACGCGGATTTCCCCTTCATACGGCTGACGACCAATGGGGCCAGGTCCGACTACCACTCGATGCAGTTGCAGTACAACCGCCGCCTCTCGTATGGCCTGCAAGCCCTCGTCTCCTACACATGGTCTAAGTCGCTGGACGACTATTCGAATGATTCCGCGGCGCGCACGCTCCTGCGCGGCGAGGCCGTCGGGCAGGAGCGCGGCCCTTCCGACTTCGACGTACGGCACTCGCTCGGCGGGCTCCTTTTTTACAAAGTACCGTCGGCGTACGAACACGGGCTGGGCCACACGCTTCTACGCAACTGGACGGTCAGCTCGCTCTTCCTCGCGCGCTCCGCCAGGCCCGTCAACGTGGTCTACGCCACGCCCTTCGGCTACGGCTTCGCCTATCTCCGGCCCGACCTCATCGCGGGCGTCCCACTTTATGTCCTCGCCCCCACGGCCGCGGGTGGCCGCCTCATCAACCCCGCGGCCTTCGCCATCCCGCAGGACTTCCGCCAGGGGAGTTTAGGCCGCAACAGCCTGCGCGGCTTTCCTCTCTACCAGGTGGACCTCGCGCTCGGCCGGAAGTTCCACTTCACGGACGACGTGACCCTGCAATTCAGGACAGCAGTCTTCAACCTCTTCAACCGCGCGAACCTCGCGGACCCAGCGGGCCACGACGCGAGCCTCGGCACGCACCTCTCGCCCACAGACCCGCTCAGAACAAACGCGACCTTCGGCCAACCGGCCTCCATGTACGGGCGAAGTCTGCTCGGCGGCACGGGCAGCACCTTCGACTCCTTCCACCACTCCGGCGGCCCGCGCCGCATACAGTTCTCACTCAAGTTTGAGTTTTGACGAGGGAGAATAACTAACCACGAAACGAAGAGAGGGGGCACATTCGTCGAAGATAAGTCGCTGCTCGCGAGCGCTGGCGTGCTGATACGTGCTTATGGGCGGCACGCCTGCGCCCTCGCGTTGCGGACGACAAAAACCTTTTCCCCTCCTGTCTCCTTTTAATTGACATACGCTTCCGGCGCTATTATCGTGTCCGCGTTCACACTGTTCGCGGGCTGCCTGGCCCTCGACCACGCCAGCCCATTTCTCATTAAGCCAACTCAGCCTCAGTCATACCATGACCGCAGCAGCTTAAACATAATCCCGGAAGACCGTCGCCCTGCAACTCACGCCGGGCGGTAGACGGATGCTTTCCGAGTGGCGCACGAGACTCGCCTCTGCTGATCCGCTGAGCCTGCAATGGAGGACGTGACATGGCATTCGGATTCTTGATGAACGACGACATCTTCATCTCGTACTACCGGAATGATGCTGACCAGTATGCCGTCTCTCTGGACAAGGAGCTAACTGATAAGGGTTACACCTGCTTCACGGATGACAGGGGGACCGAAGCCGGTAGATTGCCTACAGAAGAACTCTTCCGAAAGATACAGGGCTGCAAGCTGCTTATTCTTCTGGGCAGTCAAGGCGCTGTCGACTCGGACCCGGTCGCGCAGGAGGTCAACAGGTTCGCTGAGGCCAACGGCACTTCGAGGATTGTCCCCGTCAGCTTCGACAAAGGCGAGCCGCCCGCGGATTGGGCGAGCTCCGGCTGGTATAAACGAGTCGAGGGCATTAAGCGCGCGAAAGAAAAGAAGGAGGCGCTGAAGACCGGCGAACCTTCGAAGGAAGTTATCGAGCGGATCGAAAAACAGTTTGGTTATGCCAAAAGTAAGGATCGCCTGCGCAGGTATCGCAACCGCGCCCTCGCCACTTTATTATTTCTGTTGGTCGCAATCGCTTTCGCCACTGTGTACGCGGCAAAGCAGTCGGCGCAAGCCCTCGACGAGAAGCGGAAAGCCGACGAAGCCACGGCCCTGGCGAACGAAAGAATTGACGCGGCGCAGAAGAAGCTGGCGGAGGCCGAAGCCTCTGCGACAAAAGCCGATGAAGAACGGATTAAAGCCGAGAAGGCGTCGGCTGAAGCCAAACGTCAAGCCGAACTGGCGGACGCCGCGACCAAAGAGGCGGAGCAGCGTCGGGGTGTCGCGGAAGCAGAAGCGCGCAAGCAGGGAGAGATCGCCGCAGAGCAGCGCAGGGAGGCCGACAGGCAGACAGAGATCGCGCGTGCCCGCCAGTTAATTGCACGCGGTGAGCTGGCGAAGACTCAGGGCACAGACCCTTTCAGACGCCCTATGGAACTGGCGCTGGAAGCCTGGCAACACCATCAGTCTTTCGAGGTGGATTCGCTCCTCCGCTACGGCCTGGACAAGCTTCCGCCTTTAAGAGCCACTTTGCCGCACGCGGGCGGCGTTAAGGACGCAGTCTTCAGTCCCGACGGTAGAAAGCTCCTGACGTTGAGCGGCGACAACAAGGCGCGCGTCTGGGATGCCGCGACCGGGGATGAAATCTCAACCCTCACCTACGACGCCGAGACAAACCTCACCCTGAGCCGCGACGGGCGCTACCTGGCCGTGAGTCACCCGAAGCAGTCCGGGCAGAACCAGACGGTGCGTGTGCTGGACCTGACGGGCAAACCGGAAAGGGAGGTCGCCGTTCTTCCCCTGGACGAGCCTGTCGTCGCCGTGGCCTTCAGCGAAGAGGGGAAGCACCTGGCCGCCGGCGGGGCCAAAAAGGGCGTTAAGGTGTGGGAAATCGTCCGGGCGGAGTCAAACGCCGGGCCGGCCGCGGTGACTCTCAAGGAGGTCGCCGCGATTCCGCCGGACGAGAAGGGGGAAACGAGCGAGTTGCTCTTGAGTCCCAGTGGAAAGCGCCTCTTGGTTAAAAGCAGCATGACGACGAAGACGAAGAAGGGCAATGACAAGACGCTTTATTCCTTCGCCTTGTGGAACGTTGCCCCCGTCAAAAAGATTCCCTTAGAGGACGCTGGCGAATATAGCAATCGCCACGGGAGAGTCTCCCTGAGCCGGGACGGAAATCTGTACGCTCAGGCGTGGCGGGAGATGATGACAGTCAAGCGGGTCGAGCCGCCTGACAACGAAAGCCCCACCGCCTTAGACAAGGCCGAGGACGGCATCATTCAAGGCTTCGACTTCGACGACGAGACTTTGATCGCGTATGCCGAGGACAAGTTTGCTCACGTGTACGTGGTGGACTACGGCAAAGAGCACGGCAAAGAGGAGGCGCGGCTGGCGCACGACGGCTGGGTGACGCACGTCAGTTTCCTGACATACTTCGGCAGGCTGTACCTAGCCACAGTCACCGGAGATATGCCCACAGTCAGCAAAAATCAAGTGGTACACCTTTGGGAGCTGTATGGCCGCAAGGGCGCGAACGAGGTCATGCGCATCCACCACACAGGCGAAGTGAAGAGTGTCGTCTTCAGCCCGGCCGTACCGTTGGTGGCGACCGTCGGCGAGGACGGGACGGTCCGCGTCTGGGAGAAGATGGACGGCGGGGCCGTCTCCGTCTTTCACCATTGGGGTCCGCCGAACAATAGCTTCAGCGGCAACGGCAGGTACGTTGCAAGTGTAACGACCAGTGAAGCCTCAGTCTGGGACATCTCAACCAGGCAAGTCGTCAGCAGAATTAGTGGAGATTTCGGCCAGTCCGGCGGTGCGCTGAGCGGCGACGGCAGATTCCTGATCGAAAGCGACGACGCTTGGCCTGAGCAAAAGCTGTGGCTGTGGGATATGAGCACCGGCGAGGCCCGCATCCTCGGCCCGCCCGGCTCTCAATTGCTCGCTACCAACAGAGACGGTCAGTACGTCGCCACGAGCAGCGACCCCAGGGAGGTGCGCCTCTGGGGCGATTACGGCCGGCGCGAGCTTCAACCGTTGCGCCTCGACGCGGAGAGGGAGAGCTTTTCTTTCAGCCCCGGCGGCGAGCTTTTCGCGGTCCGCGCGAAAGGCCAAGCCGTCAGCGTGCGCGAGACGTTGACGAATCAGGAGGTCGTCGGGCCAGAACCCTCCAAGGGGTTGGTGGGGTTCAGCCCGGACGAAACAACCTTCGCCGTCGAAGGCGACGATCATATCGTCAGGGTCTTTAAGAGGAAGAAGGGCGGGCGGCGGGCGGCGGCGGAGTTCGACCGTTTCCCAGTCCCCGGCCAGGTGTCCGCTCTCATCTTCAGCCCCGAAGGGAATCACCTGGGCGTTTACTGCAAGGGCGGGAAGGCACTGCTCTGGAACAGCACCAGTAAAAAAGCCTTCCCAGTCGAGCCGCGCGGCTCGGAGGTGACGGTCGTCGCCTTCGGCCCGCGCGGTCGCTACTTCGCCGTCGGGTACGAGGACGGCGCGGCGCTGGTCGTCAAGACGAGTGACGGAGCAAAGGTGGGGGACATCAAACGCGACGCGCCGATTGAGAAGTTCGTCTTCACGCCGGACGAGCGCTATTTGGCCTTCTCAACGAGCGCGATCTACAGCAGCGGTGACCAGGACGACTCCGCGGCCTTGTTCATCTGGGATCTTGGGAAAAAAGAGACCCTTCGGATAACGAACTGGGGGGGAGATTTCGCGTTCGACGCGGAGGGGCGATTCCTACACGTCGTCGGCTCAGATGTCGCCACGATCCTCTGGCGTCCCGAAGACGTGGTTGACGAGGCGCGCTCGCGCCTGCTCGCGCACAGGCCCGAATAGCGCATCGCCCCCGCGCTTTATTCGACCGTCACGGACTTCGCCAGGTTCCTGGGCTGGTCAACGTCACAACCTCTCCGCACCGCGATGTGGTAAGCGAGGAGTTGGAGCGGGATGACGGCGAGGATGGGCGAGAGCAGGTCTGACGCCTGCGGAATCTCTATGACGTGGTCGGAGACGACCGCCGACATCGTGTCGTCTTCGTTGAGAATCGAGAGGACGACGCCCTCGCGCGCCTTGACCTCGACGATGTTCGAGTGTGTCTTCTCGTAGCGGACCTCGGAGGCGCGGTTGCCCTCCTCGCGCGTGTTGATGAAGACGACGGGCAGGCGCTCGTCAATCAGCGCGTTCGGCCCGTGCTTCATCTCGCCAGCCGGATATCCCTCTGCGTGGATGTAGGAAATCTCCTTCAATTTGAGCGCGCCTTCGAGCGCGACCGGGAAATTGATGCCGCGCCCCAGGTAGAGAAAATCCGTCGAGCGGAAAAACTCCCTGGACAACTCCTCTATCTCGTCCGACTCGTTCAAGAGGTGTTCTATCTTGACGGGAAGCTCGGCCAGTTGCTGCGCGTGGTGGCGTGCCTCTTCCTGCGAGAGCGCGCCGCGCAGTTGGCCCAGGTAGAGGCCGAAGAGGTAGAGCGCAATCATCTGCGAGGTGAAAGCCTTGGTCGAGGCGACGCCGATTTCAGGGCCGGCGTGCGTCAGAATCGTGCCGTCTGCCTCGCGCATAATCATGGACCCCTGCACGTTGCAGATGGCGAGCACCTTCGAGCCGTGCTCTTTGGCCTCGCGCAGCGCCGCGATGGTATCGGCCGTCTCGCCCGACTGCGAGATGACCAGAAGGAGCGTGTCTTCATCCATCACGGGGTCGCGGTAGCGAAACTCCGAGGCGTAGTCAACGTCCACCCCGACGCGCGCCAACTGCTCGATCATGTACTTGCCCGCAAGACCGGCGTGCCACGAAGTCCCGCAGGCGGCGATCTTGATGGAGGTGAAGCGCTTGAAATCGCTCTCGGTGATGTTCTTCATCTCGTCCAGAAAGACGCGCCCCGTGTCGAGGGAGACGCGGCCCTGGACGGTGTCGCGGACCGCGCGCGGCTGCTCGTAAATTTCCTTGAGCATGAAGTGCTTGAAGCCGCCCTTCTCCGCCATGATCGGGTCCCAGGTGATGCGCTGCTGCGCGGGCTCGACCGAGTTGCCCTCGAAGTCCGTGACGCGCACGGCGTCTTTCGTCAGCACCGCGATCTCGCCGTCGCCGAGGAAGAAGATGTCGCGCGTGTGTTGGAGAATCGGCGGGATGTCGGAGGCGACGAAGTATTCGCCGTCGCCGAGGCCGATGACGACGGGCGGCCCCTGCCGGACGGCGATGATCGTGTCCGGCTCGTCGGCGTTGATGATTGAGAGCGCGAAGATGCCGTGAAGCTCCGCGACACTGCTGCGCACGGCCTGCTCGAAAGACTCGCCCTTCTTCAAATACTCTTCGATTAAGTGCGCGACAATCTCCGTGTCCGTCTCGGTGACGAAGCGGTGATCGCTTTTACGCAGGCGGTCTTTCAGTTGCAGATAATTTTCGATGATGCCGTTATGGACGACGACGACGCGGCCCGTGCAGTCGCGGTGCGGGTGCGCGTTCTCCTCTGTCGGGCGGCCGTGCGTGGCCCAGCGCGTGTGGCCGATGCCGTATGTGCCGTCCAAAGGCTGTAGGCGAATCGCCTCTTCGAGGTTGCGGAGCTTGCCTTCGGCGCGGCGAATCTCAAGGTCGTGCTCCTCGTCAACGACGGCGATGCCGGCCGAGTCGTAGCCGCGGTATTCCAGTTTCCTCAACCCGTCAATGATGACGGGCACGACCTGCTTATTGCCGACGTATCCAACGATGCCACACATGATAAAACAGTGATAAGTGATAAGTGATAAGTGATAAGTCGAGTGACTACTCGGGTTGAGTCACCAGGCTTTCATCCTTCACCGTTTCACCATCGCCCCTTCCTTCTTCTTTAGTTTCGATGAAACGTTTTTTGACGGTCGCCGGGACGCCCGCGACGAGCGTGTCAGGCGGAACGTCTTTCGTCACGACCGAGCCCGCGCCCGTGACGGAGTTGCTGCCGACGCGCACGGGCGCGACGAGCATCGTGTCGGAGCCTATCTTGACCTCGTCCTCGATGACCGTCTGGTGCTTGTTCTTGCCGTCGTAGTTGCACGTGATTGTGCCAGCGCCGATGTTGGTGCGCTCGCCGATGGTCGCGTCGCCGAGGTAAGTCAAATGCATCGCCTTCGACTTGCGGCCAAGCCGCGACTTTTTCATT
>DATFCB010000721.1:0-3080 GCA_035253525.1 Pyrinomonadaceae bacterium
ACGCAAAGGCGCAAAGACGCAAAGAATGGCGGGCCGTCAACGAGTTTTCAAACAGGCCCTTATCAATTTTCATCAGATGGGCTTCTGGGTTATCGAAAACTCTGCCCGATGCGCGTTGACATTCCCGCCCCGCCCAAATAAGTTGTCTTTTGCTTTGCCCGCTCTAGCTTGTCTGAAAACAGGTCCTTCGAAAATATGTCCACGATATTGAACGACGCTGAGGTGCGCGTCCTCGGCGCTCTGGTCGAGAAGCAGGTCACCACGCCCGAATACTATCCGCTGACGCTGAACGCGCTCATGCAGGCGTGTAACCAGAAGAGCAACCGCAGCCCCGTGGTCACGTACGATGAGGAGACTGTGACGCGCGCCGCCGAGGGCTTGCGCGCGAAGAACCTCGTCTATCTGTTTTACGGCAGCACGAGCCGCGTGCCGAAGTACAAGCACATGATGGGCGAGGTCTTCAGCCTGAACGCGCAGGAATTGGCCGTCATGTGCGTGCTGATGCTCAGAGGCCACCAGACGCCGGGCGAGCTGCGCAGTCGGACAGACCGGCTTTACGATTTCTCCGGCTTGCAGGAAGTCGAGGAGACGCTCGATTCGTTGAGCATGAAAGAGCCGGAGCCCCTGGTCTTGAAGCTGCCGCGCCAGCCGGGCCAGAAAGAGGTTCGCTACGCACACTTGCTCTCCGGCGAAGTGACGCCTGAGCAGCTCGCTGTGCCGGAACACGCGGAAGCGCCGCACGTCACCCCGCGGGCCGACAGGCTCTCCGCGCTTGAGCAGGAAGTGGAGACTCTACGCGCCCAACTCGACGCACTACGACAAGAGTTCGAGGAGTTCAAGAAACAGTTCGACTGATTCGATGAAAGGGACACCTGATGAAATCCTTCTGCGTTTCGGTCTTCGCACTGCTGTGCATCGGCGCGCCCGTGCGCGCGCAGGAGCGCCCGCTGGCCTTCACCGGCGCGACCATCATCCCGATCTCCGGGCCCGCGATGACGGACGGCGTGCTCGTCGTGCACCGTGGCAAGATTGTCGCCGTCGGCCCGAAAGGCTCGACGCGCGTCCCAGCGGACGCGGAGACTGTCAGCGTCGCGGGCCGCGTCATCATGCCCGGCCTCATTGACTCGCACAGCCACATAGGCAGCGGCTCGGGCGCGGACGGCAGCGCCCCCATCCAGCCGGACGTGCGGCTGCTCGACGGCATCAACGTGCGCCACCCGAGCATACAGCGCGCGCAGGCCGGCGGCATCACCACCGTCAACGTCATGCCCGGCTCGGGCCACCTCCTGAGCGGCCAGACGCTCTACCTGAAAGTCCGCGACGGGCGCACCGTTGACGACCTTCTCATTCGCGACGCCGGGGGCCGATACCTCTACGGCATCAAGATGGCGAACGGGACGAACCCGCTGCGCTCCGGCGCGGCCGCTGGCCCATTTTCGGGGACGCGCGCCAAGAGCGCCGCGCTCGTCCGCGAGCAGTTCGTGCGCGCAGAGGAGTACCGCGAGAAGGTGCGCCGCGCCGGGAATGATAAGACCAAGCAGCCTCCGCGCGACCTGGGCCTCGAACAACTCGTGGACGTGCTCGACCGCAAGCTGATCGTACACTTTCACACGCACCGCCACGACGACATCATGACGATCCTGCGTCTCCAAAAAGAGTTCGGCTTCCGCGTCGTCCTGCACCACGTCTCCGAGGGCTACAAGGTCGCGGACGAGATAGCGCGCGCGGGCGTGGGCTCCTCCATCATCGTCCTGGACAGTCCGGGCGGGAAGCTTGAGACGATGGACTTCTCTTCGACCAACGGCGCGGTCCTTGAGCGCGTCGGCGCGCTCTTCGGGTTTCATACGGACGACTACATCACGGACTCGCGCCTCTTCCTGCGCTCGGCCGGCATGGCCGTGCGCTACGGCATGTCGCGCGAGCGCGCTCTCTACGCGATGACGATGGGTAACGCTCGCCTGCTCGATTTGCAAGACCGCGTCGGCTCGCTCGAAGCCGGCAAAGACGCAGACTTCATCATCCTCTCGGGCGACCCCTTGAGCGTCTACACGCATGTGCTGGAGACATACGTGGAGGGCGTGCGCGTCTTCAATCGCGCGGACCCGCAGGATAAGTTATACGCGACCGGCGGCTACGGCGCGGGGCGCGACGAGGCCGTTCACTTCGGCTGCTACGAAGGGGAGGACTACTGAACATGAGAGCACACGCCACGCGCAACGCCTTGCTCACCGTCCTTCTCTTAAACGCCCTGCTCGTGCAGGCGCAGACGCCCCCTGGACGTGCACAGGAGAAGGCGCGCACCGCTTCGCCCATCGCCGTGCGGGGCGACCTCGTCTACACGATGGCGGGACGAGAACCCATACGCGACGGCGTAGTGCTCTTGCGCGACGGCAAGATCGAGCGCGTCGGGGCAAGCAATGAGGTGCGCGTCCCTTCGGGCTACAAGACCATCAGGGCGCGCGTCGTCACGCCCGGCCTGATTGACGCGCACACGGTCGTGGGCCTCGCGGGCTATCTTAATCAACCGCACGACCAGGACCAGTTGGAGCGCTCGGCCGCCATGCAGCCGGAGTTGCGCGCCGTTGACGCTTACAACGCGCGCGAGGAATTGGTCGGCTGGCTGCGCAAGCACGGCGTCACGACCATACACACCGGACACGGCCCCGGCGCACTCATCTCCGGCGGGACGATGATTGCGAAAACTGTGGGCGACACTGCGGACGAAGCCGCGTTTGTGCCGGACGCGATGATCGCCGTCACGCTCGGCCCTGACGCCTACGCCGCGCAGGGGCGCGCGCCGGGGACGCGCGCCAAAGAGCTTTCGCTGCTCCGCCAGGAGCTGATCCGCGCGCAGGAGTTCGTCGCCAAAGCCGCGCGCGCGACGACGCCTGCGACGACGACGCCCGCGCCCGCGACACCGCAGCCTCCGACGGCGGGCGGCACGGACCCAGCGGCGACGCCTCCGCCGCCCAACGAACAGGTCGGCGCGCGCGGCACGACCGATACGACCACGCCCGTCGGCCGCCCCGCAGAGACTACCGCCGCGGCCGGCACGCAACGCACGGAGGGCGGCAAAGAGG
>DATFCB010000722.1:0-4164 GCA_035253525.1 Pyrinomonadaceae bacterium
CGCGCGGCGGCGCGATCTTCGCCGACGGCGGAAGCCTCATCATCAATACCGCGACGTTTGCCAACAACTTCGCCACCGGCGGTAACGGCGGCGACGGCGGACAAACGGACGGCGGCCTTAACTGCGGCAATCACGGCGCAGGCGGCCTCGCGTATGGCGGCGCTATTACCAACGCCAATGCGGCCACCGTCAATATCAAGCACGGCACAATCAGCCTTAACAACGCTCAGGCCGGCAACACAGGCGTCAACCAGGGCGGAGCTAACAAGCCGCCGCGCCCGGCGGCCGAAGGCACAGGCGGCGGCATACGCGTCGGCCCCGGCGGCGTGACTCTGGAAAACACGATCATTGCCGATAACACCGCCGCCAACGGCGCGGGCGACAACACCGGCGCGCCGATACCCGGCCCCAACGTTGACGGCGCTGTCATCAGTAACGGCCACAACCTGCTCGGCGTCGCCACGGAAGCGACGGGCTTCACAGGGACCGGCGACCAGACCGGGGCGAACCCGATGCTTGCGCCGCTGGCAGACAACGGCGGCCCGACACAGACGATGGAACCTCTGCCCGGCAGTCCAGCGCTCGACGCGGGCGTGGCGGCTGGCGCTACATTTGATCAAAGAGGTATGCCGCGCACGGTTGACGACCCCGGCGTCGCCAACGCTCCGACCAGCGACGGCACAGACATCGGCGCATTCGAAGCCGAAGTTCCCTGCATCCTCTCCTGTCCGGCCGACATTACCGTGTCGAACGACCCCGGCGAGTGCGGCGCGGTCGTCAATTACACCGTCACGGCCGATCCAGGTTGCGGCACCGTCACTTGTGACTACCCCTCCGGCTCTTTCTTCGATGTGGGAGAGACGACCGTTACCTGCACCAGCACGGCCGGGCCGTCTTGCAGCTTCAAAATCACCGTCAACGATACTGAGGGGCCGGACATTATCACCAACGGTCAGGCCATCACCCTGTGGCCTCCCAATCACAAGTACAAGACCGTCAACGTCACCGATCTGGTGGCGAGCGCCAGCGATAACTGTGACTCCGGCGTAGACATCGGCGACGTGCGGATTACCAGCGTGACGAGTGACGAGCCCGAGAACAGCGGCGGGGATGGCAACACGCTTAATGACATCGTGATTGCGGCCAACTGCAAATCCGTGCAACTGCGCTCTGAACGGATGGGCAATGGGAACGGGCGTGTTTACACCATCACGTTCAAGGTGACTGATGCTTCCGGCAATGTCAGTACGACGACGGCACAAGTCATCGTGCCGCATTCACAAAACGGAGCGCCCGCGGTGGACGACGGGCCGCAATACACTGTCATGAGCGGCTGCCCGTAGCGGGGCGCGGCGGGGCGGTGGCTCAGCTTGAAATTGAGAGCTGTCTTCATTGGAAAGGCAGGCTCACGCAAAGGCGCAAAGACGCGAAGAAAGCACGCAAGGAGATGAAGCATTCAACGTCTTCGCGGTCTTCTTGGCGGCTTTGCGCCTTTGCGTGAGATTGCCTTTTCTTCGTCCCGCCCGAGACTGAATTATTGCGTTGACGGTTCGTCACGGGCCGCTGACGAGTTATAAGTATTTCTCACCTGGAAGCGCAAGATTTTTCATTTTACCTTATATGAGCGGAGCGCTATGATTCCCTTGCCAAGTAGAGGCGGGATGATACGTGTCCGAAGAGGAGGCGGCGTGTGGTTGCGAGGCCGTCCGCCTGCGTCATATAATTTCCGGCGTTCGGCGCAATCTTAAATCATCCCGCCTCGTTGAAGTGTGTCGGCTCTCTTAGGCAGAGAGCGCCTCCGGGCGAAGGAGTGTTTCACCGTGGCTATCCGCATGAGCAGGACTTTCGTCTTACGAAAGTTGCACCAGCTTTCGGGAATTGTGCCGCTCGGCGCTTTTCTCCTAGAGCATTTTTACACCAACTCGAAGGCCGTCCATCCGGTCACGGGAGAAAGGGACTTCAACCAGGCCGTCGGCGACCTGCAAGGTATCCCCTACATCCTGCTCGTCGAGATCACGTTCATCTTTATCCCTCTGCTCTTCCACGCCATCTACGGGCTGGTGATTACGTGGGAGGCGCGGCCGAACAATTTGGCCTACCCGTACCCGCGCAACTGGTTCTACACGATCCAGCGCCTGACGGGGCTGATTCTCTTCTTCTTCATAGCCTTTCACGTCCTGAACATGCGCTTCGGCATCATTCCGGGATTAGACACTTACGGTAACGCGGTCGCGCATCATCCCGACAGAGCTTTCGGCATCGTGGAAGCGGAGTTCAGCAAGACGTGGATTTTTGCTGTCTACGTCGTCGGCATCATGGCAACCATCTGGCACTTCGCCAACGGCATCTGGCTCTTCCTGGTTGACTGGGGCATCGCCATCGGCGCGAAGGCGCAGCGGCTGACCGGCTACGCCTGCATCGCCGTCGGCTTCGTGCTCCTGGCCGTCGCGATTAACGCCCTCACGGCTTTCGTCTGGAAGGGCGGGATATGGGGAGGTCTTCTTTACTGACATGGCAACCAACGGTATCAAGATAGCTATTGTCGGCGGCGGCCTCGCGGGCCTCGCGGCGGCCATGAAGATTGCGGAGTCTGGGCACTCCGTTGACCTCTTCTCTGTCGTCCCCGTCAAGCGCTCGCACTCTGTTTGCGCGCAGGGCGGCATCAACGGCGCGGTCAACACCAAGGGCGAGGGCGACTCGACCTGGGAGCACTTCGACGACACAGTCTACGGCGGCGACTTCCTGGCGAACCAGCCGCCCGCCAAGGCCATGTGCGAGATGGCCCCCTCCATCATCTACCTCTTCGACCGCATGGGCGTCCCCTTCTCGCGCACGAAGGAAGGTCTTTTAGACTTCCGTCGCTTCGGCGGGACGAAGCACCACCGCACGGCCTTTGCCGGAGCTTCGACGGGACAGCAACTTCTTTACGCGCTCGATGAACAAGTGCGCCGCCGCGAGGTCGAGGGCAAAGTTCAGAAGTACGAAGGCTGGGAGATGATGTCGCTCATCCTCGACGACCATCAGGTCTGTCGCGGGATAGTGGCTATGAACTTGCAGACGCTGGAACTCAAAGCCTTCAAGGCCGACGCCGTGATTATGGCGACGGGCGGCCCCGGATTGATTTACGGCAAGTCTACGAACTCTATGGTCTGCACCGGGAGCGCCGTCTCGGCCTGCTATCAGCAGGGCGCGAAGTATGCCAACGGCGAGTTCATACAGGTTCACCCGACTTCGATTCCGGGCGAGGACAAGCTGCGCCTGATGAGTGAGTCGGCGCGCGGCGAGGGCGGGCGCGTCTGGGTCCCGCGCCAGCAGAACGACACGCGCGACCCAACGTCCATCCCGGAGAGCGAGCGCTGGTATTTTCTCGAAGAGAAGTACCCCGCTTACGGCAACCTCGTCCCGCGCGACATCGCGACGCGCGAGATTTTCCAGGTCTGTCTGGACGGCATGGGCATCGGCATCGACAGGCTTCACTTTCTGCTGCCCGGCGCGCAGCCGCGTCACTTCGCCGAGCGTGCGCGCGAGGCTGGCCAGCGTACGGGCGCGGCGTTCCGCCTCGGTGCGTTGATGCGATTTGAGATGACTGCCGCCGACGATTACCTCGATCAGCGACAGCTCGCGCTCGATCGCACGCGTCACCCGTTCGATCAGCCGCGCGCCGGTTGCGGGCGGCGGATCATCGAGACGCTCGACCGCGGTGCGCTTGACGCGCGGGCTCGGTTCATCCTTGCGCCGGGCGGAAGCGCGCGCCCGTTGCTTCTCCACCGCCGCGGTCGCCGCCTCGTCCTGCGCATCGACTGCAACCGGCGTCGTATCGTCGACGTGGTGCGTGGTGGCGATCATCGTCGCCTTGCGCGCGGCGACGGCGGCTCGCGTTTTGGCTGCAGGACCCCTGGCGCCATCAGGCTTTTTTGCAGCCGTCCGTTTTACAACCGCCGTCCGCGCCCGCGTCGTCGTCTTTGGCTTCGATGTTGGCTTGCGCTTGGATTGCGACGATCTGGGTTTTTCCGGTGACAGCTTCCCGGCCAACCGCTTACGGGGCGTCGTGGTTCGCGGCTTTGCACGTGACACACGTTTCGCCTTCACCAGCTTTCGTGCCGGTGTAGCGGATCGCGTCGCAGCCATGTGATGTCATAAACCCTTCAGCGCCGAGGCCGGAAC
>DATFCB010000723.1:0-9224 GCA_035253525.1 Pyrinomonadaceae bacterium
TGATAAGTGATAAGTGATAAGTGATAAGTGATGAGTAACAGCAAGAGGATTTACTCGTCGCTAGCGAACCGGAGGCCGCGCGCACCCTTTGACGAGGGGCGCGCGGCCTGCTTTTGACTGATAATGCTTGAATAGAAGGGCGCGACTTGATTATGATAAAAGGGTACGATGATCGTGGGACGCGCCCCCGGCTTCCTTGCTCCTGACGAAACAGCCGCCTCCTCCTGGTTGGATTGCCTTACTGGTTCGGCCGCCGGCCGCCTGACGCCGGGGCGAGCCTTGACAGATTTTGACTGAACGCGACTGGAAAACCTTTGAAGCCCCCGGAAAATCTTATGACCCCCGAAACAGAAATCTCCACCGCCGCCGCCGCCGAGCCGGCCGCCGAAGGCAAATACGTCTACTGCATCATCGAGGCCAAAGAGCCGCGCTCGTTCGGCCCGATGGGCATCGGCGCGCGCAAGGACGAAGTCTACACGGTCCACCACAAGGGCCTCGCCGCCGTCGTCTCCAACACGCCCATCGTCGTCTACGACCCGACGCGCGAGAACGTCTTCGCGCACGAGCAGGTCAACGAGGCGGTGATGCGCGAGTTCACCGTGCTCCCGATGGCCTTCGGCGCGCTCTTCCGCACCGAGGACGACATCATAGAGTTGATGCGCGGCACTTACGACGCCTTGCGCGACGTGCTCGCGAAGATGGAGGGCAAGGTCGAGTTCGGCCTCAAGGTCAACTGGGACCGCGACCGCGTCATCGCCGAACTCGAAGAGGAGAACGAGGAGATTCGTCACCTCAAGGAGCAGATCACTTCGCGCACCACCGGCTCGACCTACTTCGCGCGCATGCAGTTGGGCCGCCTCGTCGAGACGGCACTGACCGACCAGGCCGACGCCTACATACGCGAGGTCTATTCGGTCCTGCGCGACACGGCCGTCGCCTCGCGCGCCAACAAGCCCATCGGCGACAAGATGATTATGAACGCGGCGTTTCTGATCGAGCGCGAGCGCGAGGCCGAGTTCGACCAGAAGGTCAAGGAGATCGCCGCCAAGTACGAGACCAAGCTCTCGTTCAAGTACACAGGCCCGTGGCCGCCCTACAACTTCGTCCACATACGCCTCAAGCTCGAACGCGGCGAGAGCACGACGGAAGCCATCGCGCGGTAAATGAGAAAGGCGGTGATAAGTGATAAGTGATAAGTGATAAGCGAAAGCCGTGAATCGTAAATCGTGAATCGAAGAACGGTTTTCTATTTACGATTTACGAGTCTTAACTTATCACTCATCACTCATCACTCATCACTTGGTAAGTGTCATGTTCTTCATAGACGATCTCCTGCTCGCGCCGGTCAACGGCTTCAAGTTCATTCTGAATCAGATTCAGAAGATCGCCGACAAGGAGCTGAACGACGACCAGTTCATCAAGGAGCAGTTGCTTGAGCTGCAAATGCGTCTTGAGCTGGAGGAGATTTCCGACGAGGAGTACAGGGAGCGCGAGGCCGACCTCTTCGCGCGCCTGCGCGCCATCAAGGCCAGGCAGTTGGACTTGCTTCACCAGGTCCACACCGCAGAGTCTTCGTCCATCGTCATAGAGGCCGGGGGCGACGACGACGACGAGGGCGGCTTCTGGGAGCCGGGCGGGGGGCAGTAAGGCTTTGAGGGGAGCAACAAGCGTGGCCGCGCCGCGCCGCGCGCGAAAAACCCCCAGCCCTTCAAAGAGTGAATCCACGCTTCCCGCCGCGCGTTATCTCTTCTTCGGCGGCAAGGGCGGCACCGGCAAGACGACGACGGCCGCCGCCACGGCCCTCTACCTCTTAGACCAGGCACAACCCGGCGAGCGAATCCTCCTCTTCTCGACTGACCCCGCGCACTCACTCTCCGACAGTCTGGACATAAAAATCGGCGACCGGCCGCGCGAAGTAGCACTCCGCAAGGGGGCGCGTCTCATCGCTTACGAGATGGACGCGGGCGTCGCGCTCGAAAAATTCAAGGACGAGCACCGCGCCGTCCTCTCCGAGATAGCCGAGCGCGGCACGCTCCTGGACGAAAGCGACATCAACGACCTGATGAACCTCTCGCTGCCGGGGGTGGACGAGGTGATGGCGCTCTTCGAGTTGAGCGAGTTGGACCGCGAGGAGGTTTACGCGCGCGTCGTCGTGGACACGGCCCCATCGGGTCACACGTCGCGGCTGCTTCGCCTGCCCGAAGTCTTCTCGCGGATGGTCGCGGCGCTCGACCGCATGGCGGACAAGCATCGTTACATCGTCGCGCAGTTCGCGCGCGGCCGGCGCGTGCGAAAAGACGAAGTTGACCTCTTCCTGAGCGACCTCGCCGAGAGAATCGAGCGCGTGCGATTGATGCTCGCGGACGCCGCGCGCACGAGCTTCACGCTCGTCACCATCCCCGAAGCGATGAGCGTCGAAGAGACGAAGCGTTATTTCGCGCTGCTCAAAGAGGAGCGCGTGCCCGTCACCGACCTCGTCGTCAACCGCGTCGAAGAGGTGCACGACCGTTGCCCTTACTGCCGCTCACGCGCCGCCGGCCAGAAACCATCGCTCGCAGAGATCAAGCGAGATTTCGGCGAGCTTAACCTTCATCACGTCCCTCTCCTCTCAGCGGAGGTGCGCGGACCCGTTGCCCTGAGAAGTTTCGCGCGGCTTATCTGGGAAGAGAAGAACGCTTTTCTCGCCGCGTCGCCGCGTCGCCGCGTCGCCGCATCTCAGTCTTCCCGCGTCCCCGCGTCCGACACCTTCCCTTTGCGGCCGCGCCGCGTGCTCCTCTTCGGCGGGAAAGGCGGGGTGGGCAAGACGACCGCCGCGGCTGCCGTCGCGCTCGCCCTGGCTGAGCGGGACGCGCGCGCGCGTGTCCTTGTCTTCTCAACCGATCCGGCGCATTCTCTTTCGGACAGCTTCGCGGAGCCAATCGGCACGTTCAAGAGCGGGGTCGCGGGGCTGTCGAACCTGGACGCGATGGAGATTGACCCGGCGGCGCGCTTCGAGGAATTGAAGGAGCGTTACCGCGCCTGGACGGACGAGTTGTTCGCGCAACTCGCGGGCGGCTCGCGCTGGGAGATTCAGTTCGACCGTGAGGCCATGCGTGGCCTGGTCGCGCTCGCGCCGCCGGGCATTGACGAGATCGCGGCCTTGAGCGCCGTCAGCGACCTCGTAGACCAGGACCGCTACACGACGATTGTGCTCGACACGGCACCGACGGGCCATCTCGTGCGCTTCCTGGAACTGCCGGAAGTCGCGCTCTCCTGGGTGCGTACGTTCATCAAGCTCCTGCTCAAGTATCAGAACGTGGTCCGCGCGACGGGCGTGGCCGAAGAGTTAATCGCGCTCTCGAAGAGCGTCAAGCGCATCGTGGCCCTGTTGACCAACGCCGAGACTTGCGAGTTCGTCGGCGTCGCGCGGCCGGAGGTGATGAGCCTGGAAGAGACGGCGAGGTTGACGCCCGCGCTCAAACGGCTCAAAGTTCCCACGCGGCGGCTGCTCGTCAACGGCGTCGTCCCCGTGGATGCGGCCCGCGAGTGCGGCTTCTGCGCCGCGCGCCTCAAACATCAAAGTGAAGTGCTTGAGGATTTCCGCCGCCGGTTCAAAAGGGGGACCGAGCTTTTCGTCGCACCGGAGCAGCCGCACGAGGTGCGCGGCCCCGCGCGCTTGCGCGAGCACTTCGACAACTGGCGGCGTCTGGCTGACGACAATCGTCAGGGGCGCGCGAAGAATAAAAAGTAGATGACCGAGAGCAAGCCAAAAAAATCTCCCAGGACTTCCGCCGACCAGGGCCGCGCGTACTACCTTTATTGTATCGGCGAGCAGGAGGCGCTTGCGTCCGTCTACGGAAAAGAGATGCCGCCGCCCATCGAGCCCGACACGCGGTTCGTGAAGATTGATGCCACAGGCTTGTCCGCCGTCACCAGCCTTGTGCCGCTCGCGGACTACGGCGAGGACGCTTTACAGTCGCGGATGACGGATGCGACCTGGGTGGCCGTGCGTGCGATGCGGCACGAGAAGGTGGTCGAGCACTTCGCGAGCCGCGCGAGCGTCGTCCCGCTCCGCTTCGGCACGATTTATCTCGAAGGCGAAAACGTCGAGTTGATGATGGACGAAAGGCGCGACGAACTGCTCGCCATCATCGAGCGTCTGCGCGGGCGCGAGGAGTGGGGCATCAACGTTTACAGCGACCGCGCGAAGTTGATGGAAGCAATCGTCTCGCTCAGCCCACGGCTCAGCGAGCTGAGCGAGCAGGCGGCGCGAGTCTCGCCGGGACAGTCTTACCTGATGCGAAAAAAGATAGACTCGCTGCGCGAGGCGGAGGCGCGCGCGGAGACCCGGCGCGCGGCCGTCGCCATTGAGCGTGAGTTATTGAATGGCGCGGCGGACGCCTCCGCGCGCCTGCGCGTCCTCAAAGACGAGGCGGCGGAGCAGGGCGAGGTCGCCGCCAGGCTGGCTTTTCTCGTCGAGCGCGAACGCTTCAATGAGTTCCGCGCCGTGGCCGAGCGGCTGGCGCGTGAGTACGAAGGCGCGGGCTTTAAGCTTGAACTGACAGGCCCCTGGCCCGCTTATAATTTCGCGGCGGGCGGGCGCGAGTAAAATTTCAGATCTCAAATTTATGGCTGACGAAGAACTGGAACTGTTAGAGGATGAGAGCGAGTTGTCGCTGTTGGAGACGCTCGACCACGTGCTCGACCGTGGGCTGGTGATTGCGGGCGAGATTACAATCTCCGTGGCCGACATTGACCTGATTTTCCTCGGCCTCAACATCCTCGCCAGCTCTGTCGAGACGGCGCACGAGGTGTTGAGAGAACGCGAGAAAACGGCGACGAGCGACGAGTAAAGCGGCCGCTTCACTTGTCGCTCGTCGCTGCTCTTATGAACCTTTACGTCTATTGTTTGAGCGACGAGGTGACGGCTGAGCCGGTCGAATCCGTCACCGGCATCGCCGGCTCGACGCCGCGCTTACTCCGTCACGGAGAGCTGGCGGCGGTCGTCAGTCCGTTCGGCGATGAAAAGATTGCTGTCACGCGCGAGAACGTGCTGGCGCACGAGCGCGTGGTGCGGCGCGTCCTGGCGGAGACGACGCCGCTGCCGTTCCGTTTTGGCACAATCGTTAGCGAGGCGCGGCTCGAAAGTTATCTCGATTCGCAGCAGTCAAAGTTAAAGGAACAGCTCGCGCGCGTGCGCGGCGCAATCGAGATGAGCGTGAAAGTCATCTGGAAGCCGGAGGCTGTTGGGGGCGCGGGCGCGGGCGGCGCAGATGAAGAGAAGGCGGGGGGCGAGGCCGTGGGGAGCGGGACGAGGTTTCTGCTCGAAAAGCGGCGCGAGTTGCTGGGCGAGGGCGTGATGAAGGAGCGCGCGGCGGAGGTCGGAGCCTGGCTGGGGCGCGCTCTCGAAGGCACTGTGCGGGAGTCGCGCGTGCAACTTCAGCCGTCGGAGGGGTTGTTGCTGGCGGCGTCGCACCTGGTCGAGCGGGCGCGGCTGGCGGATTACAGGGCGGCGCTCGGCTGTGCCAAAAATGAGCGGCCCGAATTACATTTCTTGACGAGCGGAGCCTGGCCGCCGTACAGTTTCATAAGCGTTGGCCCTTGAGTTACGAGCATGGTCGGGAGTAATCTGTTGAAGCCTTCCCCCGAAGAAGTCCCCCTTCCGGTCGAGCCGGAGATAGACACGCTGCACGCGGCGGAGTTCGCGCGCGAGCTACGGCGTGTGTCCGAGACGTTGCCCCCGCGCATCAACGTTGATGCCGAATCAGTCGAACAAGGCTTAGCAAAGCTCGTCTTGACTTTGATCGAATTCATCCGCCGCCTGCTCGAAAAGCAGGCGATCCGCCGGATGGAGGGCGGAGATTTATCGCCCGAGCAAGTGGAGGAACTCGGGCTCGCCCTGATGAAACTGGAAGAGAAGATGCGGGAGCTGAAGGCGCAGTTCGGATTGGCCGAAGAAGACCTCAATCTGGACCTCGGCCCGGTCGGCCGGTTGATCTGAAGAGGTAGAAATTGTCGAGGCGGACGCACTTTCAGTAGATGTCAGATGCTAGATGTTAGATGTCAGTCTTTGGCCTCTAACTAACATCTGACATCTAACATCTGACATCTGCTCTGTGAGGTGAAGATTTGTCAAGCGAGCGATCAAGTTTAATCACGGCGCGCCCGCCGGGGCTGGTGGACGTACTCGACCGGATTCTCGACAAGGGTCTGGTCATCGCGGGCGACATCAAGGTGTCGCTCGCCAACGTCGAACTGCTGACGTTGCAGATTCGCCTGCTCGTCTGCTCGATTGATAAGGCCGAGCAGATAGGCTTGAACTGGTGGCGCTACGACACGAACCTGACGACGCGCGCCGAGCGCGCCGAGGCCGAGAACGTGGAGTTGCGCGAGCGACTGGCGGAGTTGGAGCGCGAGGTCAGACAACTGAGCGCGCCACCGCCTCCCGCGACGAAAAGCGGGGCGAGGAGGTCGGCACCGGCCGCCCGGTCAGCGCCGACGACGAAGAAAGGCAAGGGGCGCGGCCGTTGAACAGGTGGCCGCAACGCTCTTGTAAGTTAGGCTCGGCCGACCGCGGGTCGGCCGCTTAGATTGCGCGCTGGATAGTGTGGACCTCGCGCGGCGCGATTGACGTTTCAACTTCGGGAAAGAGGGACTAAAGGACATGGCTGTTGAAAGAGCGCCCGGCGGAACCAGTTTGATTGACGTGCTCGACCGCGTGCTGGACAAAGGCATCGTGGTGGACGCGTGGGTGCGCATCTCGCTCGTCGGCATTGATCTCATCACGGTCGAGGCGCGCGTCGTCGTCGCCTCGATTGACACTTACTTGAAGTACGCGGAGGCCGTCGGCCTGACGCCCGCCGTCTCCCGTCCGGCCCTGACGCCCGGCGCGGCCGAACCGCTCGAAGACGAGACGCGCCGCCGCGTCCCGGTGGATGTGGAGAGGCAGTAAAGAAGTGGTCAGTGGTCGGCGGTCGGTGGTCAGTTAAAGCAACTGATTTCCAACTGACCACTGACCACTGACCACTGACCACTGTTTTATGGCCCAAGTTCCCACAGAGCTACCCTCCCCGGCAGTCCCTGCCATCTCGGAAGCGGAAGCGCCGGATTCGCGTCTGCGCCAATACGAAGTCCTGTCTGAAACGACGACGCAGATGCTGGCGACGCCGACGCTCGACGAGCGCCTGCTGCTCGCGCTCGAAGCCGTCAGCACGAGCCTCGGCCACGCGCAGGCGGCCATCGCCATAGTCGAAGAGCGGGAGGCGACGCTCCGTGTACGCGCCGCCATCGGCTTCGAGGACGAATTCACGCCCGTCGAGATGCCGCTCGATTCGAGCGCCGCGTGCGTCAAGGTCGTGCACGAGGGCCGCCCCGCCTGGATAACGCTCGCCGCCGACGAGCAGTCGTGCTCGCTCTTCGGCCGCCTGACGTGGAAGAAGGACGTGCTCGCGCTCCCGCTCTACGGGATGCCCGAGTTGTCGAAGAAGGGCGAGTGGGAGATGGCCCCGCGCCGCCGCCTGGACGACCGCCACTGGTCGCTGACCCCCGCAGCCTGCTTCGGCGTCCTCTACGTAGGGGCACGGCGCGACGGCCTGGACGACGCCTCGCTCACCTTCCTGACGCGCTTCACCGACCGCATAGGCATCATCGCTTCCTCGGCCATACAGCAGGAGCGGCTGATCTCGACCGTCAGCAAGTTGCAGCGCGAGCGCCAGTGGGTCGAGTCAATCATGAAGTCGGTCGCCGACCCCATCGTCCTCACGGACCTCGACAACCAGATTCTCTTGCAGAACCGGCGCGCCGAAGAACTCTTCAGCGGCTCGAAGGACGCGGGCGAGGGCAAACGCCGCGCGCTCAAGATGAACGACCTGTTGTTCTCGGCCTACCTGTCGAGCGCCGCCGTCTCCTCCTCGGAAGTGATTCAGCGCGACATCACGCTCGTGGACCCTTTGGAAGGCTCCGACATACACTTCGAGGTCATCTCCACGCCCGCGCTCAACTCGCGCGGCGAGCGCCTGGGGCTCGTCTCCATCTTCCGCGACGTGACGGACCTGCGCGAGGCGAACGAGGAATTGGCACGCAACTTCACGAAGCTGCAACAGGCCGAGGCCGAAGCGCGCCGCGAGCGCGACCGTCTGGATTTGATTATCGAGAACGTAGGCCACCCCGTCGTCGTCTGCGACGCGAGCGGCAACTTCATTCTCTTCAACCACCGCGCGGAACTCCTCTTCCAGCAGCAGGACGTTTTCGCTTCCAACGCCTCGGCCGCGATTCGCGCCAACTCCGTCAAGCTCACGAGCTTCATCTCCGCGCTCGCCTCCGCCTCGGAGACTGACCGCCAGGCCGAGATAGAGTTGATTGACCCCGAGTCGAACGAGGCGCTGCCGATGGAGATCACGGCGGGCGAGGTCGTGGACGCGAAGGGGCAGGTGACGGCCGTCGTCTCGATCCTGCACGACCTTTCGGAGATACGCGAGCTTGAGCGCCGCCGCGTCGAGCAGCAGCTTTTCGAGTCGGAGAAGCTGGCGGCCGTCGGGCGTCTCGCCGCGTCAATCGCGCACGAGGTCAACAACCCGCTCGAAGCCATCAAGAACTCGCTCTACCTGATGCAGACCGGCAAGGACTCGGAGAAGAACGCGCGCTTTCTCGAAATCGCGCGCAAGGAGACCGAGCGCGTCTCGCACATCATTCGCCAGATGCTCGGCTTCGCCCGCCGCTCCGGCGAGGTCGGCTGGGTTGATGTCAACCAACTGCTGGAAGAGACGCTGGTGCTCCTTGAGAAGAAGCTCAAGCAATCGGGCGTGCGCGTCGTCAGCGAGTTGGACAAGCAGTTGCCGCATGTGCGTGCGCGCGCAGACCAGTTGCGCCAGGTCTTCCTCAATCTGCTCCTGAACGCGCAGCAGTCCATAGACAGCGGCGGGGTGATAAACGTCACGACCGCGCGCTATGGGCAGAGCATACAGCCGTCCATCATCATACAGATCAGCGACTCAGGCGTCGGCATCAGCGCCGACGACCTGGCGCGCATCTTCGAGCCTTTCTTCTCGACGCGCAAAAAAGGCACGGGGCTCGGCCTCTGGGTGACGCAGGACATCGTCCGCCAGCACGGCGGGCGCATAGAGGTGACGAGCGACAAGGGGCGTGGTACGACCTTCACCATCATGCTGCTGGTGGATTCGCCCATCCTCGAAGACGAGATCAAGAAGTAACTTCCGGCAGGGAATCTGATGGCCTTCCAGACCGTA
>DATFCB010000724.1:0-11680 GCA_035253525.1 Pyrinomonadaceae bacterium
GGGACAGGCCCCTTGACGGCCCGCGTCCCCACCGCGCAGGAAAGAATGGGAGACTTCAGCGGGCCAATCCACACCGGCCCCATCCCGCGCGACCCGTACACCTGCCAGCGGAACCCCCAGACCGGGCTTCTCGTGCGGGACGGTAACGGGAATCCCATCGGCTGTCAGCCGTTCCCCGGCAACATCATCCCGCAAAATCGGCTCAGCCCCGCCGGCCTCGCGCTGATGGGCATTTTCCCTCTCCCCAACAACCCGGCCGACCCGGCCGGCACGAACTGGATTTCGACGCCCTTGCAGCCGGTTGACACGCGCCAGGACCTCTTGCGCGGTGACATCCATATCACCGACAAGATGGACGTGATGGTGCGCTACATTCACGAGACATGGACGCATGGCGAGGCCGCAGGCAACTTCTGGGGCGACACGCCGTTCCCGACCCTCGCCTCCGACTGGGACCAGCCCAGCCGCAGTTTCGCTGTCAAACTGACGAACACGCTCTCCTCTTCGGCCGTCAACGAGTTCCAATTCTCGCGGGCGGGTAACGACATCTTCGTCACGACGAGTCCGGCGGGTGATGCGCTCAACCAGCAGGTCGCCGCTGTGTTTCCCACGGTCTTCCCGCGCGTCGAGGGCACAGGCTTTCCGACCGTCGGGTGGGGCGATGGCGGTTATGGCAACCTCTGGCACCAGGCTCCGTGGTCTAATCACCAGGACCTCTGGATATGGAAGGACGACTTCTCCAAGGTCATCGGCTCCCACAACACCAAGTTCGGCGTGCTCTTCAGCCACAACATCAAGGACGAGCAGCCGAACGGCGGGAGCGGCATCTACACCATCCAGTCAACCGGCGGCCGCACGGGCAATGCCATCGCCGAACTGCTGCTCGCGGACCTGCCGCTCCTTCAATACACGGAGTTCCAGCGCCAGGATATGACGCTGGGGCGCTGGCGTGATTTCGAGTTTTACGGGACGGACACCTGGAAGATTCGTTCCAACCTGACCTTCACGTTCGGGCTGCGGTATTCGCTGTTCCCGGCGGCCTTCGCGGACGACGACCGCATCACCAACTGGATTCCCGAGCGGTACGACGGCGTCAATCTCAGCAGCGGATTCGTCCGGGCCGACCAGCCCGGCGACCTGCCCCGCGCTCTGGTCAACACCTACAAGGGCGGCCTCCAGCCTCGCATCGGTCTGGCCTGGGACATCAATGGCGACGGCAAGACTGCACTGCGTTTAGGCTTCGGGCGCTATCTCAGTCGCTCGAACGTCATCGCGTCTCTGCTCAGGATGTCTAACAACCCGCCCTGGAACACGGTAGTTGATTCCGGCTGGAACCCCGACGCCCTCAGCCTGACCGACTGCCCGACCTGCCGCACGTTGGACGACATTGGCCCAAATCTGGCGAATGCCGCGGCGGGCCTCGGCGGCATCAATTCGGTTGACCCCAACTTCAGACCTCCCGAGAGCTGGCAGTGGAACGTGACCGTCTCCCGCGAGATCATGAAGAACACGGTGGCGGAAGTCTCCTATGTCGGGAACCACGGCCTCCACATCTGGCGGCTCATCAACGGCAACTACAATCAGGTGAAGCCGGAGTTCCGCGCGGCGGTCGCCGCCGGGCAGCCCATAGACAACTCATGGCGGAGGTTCAATTTCGCCAACGCCGTGACGAGGGACGAGTCAACGGGCGATTCCAACTACCACGCGCTCCAAATCTGGATTGACCGCCGGTTCACCGACCGGTTCGCTTTCCAGACGGCGTACACTTTGGGACGCACCATCAGCAACGTCCCGACACAGTCGTTCATCAGCCAGACGACCGACGTTTTCAATTACGATCTGGACAGGGGCTACTCCGACCTGGATCGTCGTCACTCCCTCGTCTTCAACGCGGTGTACGTCCTGCCGGAGTTCAAAAACCTGGGCACTTTCGGGAGCGCCGTTCTCGGCGACTGGCAGCTCAACACCATCGCCTCTTTCTACAGCGGGACGCCGCTCAACATCTTTTCCGGCGTGGACACCGCGGGGCTTGGGGGGGCGAGCAGTCAGCGTCCCGACCTCGTTTCCGGTGTGCCAATTTACGCCGACGGCGATGACCCGATACAGATCATCAACCCGGCGGCGTTCAGTCGTCCGGCTCAAGGAACATTCGGCAACCTGGAGCGCGGCGCTGTTCGCGGGCCGGGCATCAAGAACATAGACTTCTCGGTGGCGAAAAACTGGAGGATGCGCGAGCGGTTCGGCCTTCAGTTCCGCGCGGAGATGTTCAACGTCTTCAACTTCGTCAACTACAGAGCCCACAACCTCAGCGTCGCCGGCGGCGGCATTGAGAACAACTTCAACAACGCAGGCTTCGGCCGGGCCAATTCCACGCGCGGTCCGCGTGAAATTCAGTTCGGCCTGAAATTCAGCTTCTGATATAGTACGCACAGGCTGAACCGAGGAACGGAGGGATGAATGATTTAACTCAGCCCTCCGTTTCCTTTTTCCGCCGAGTCCAACACGTGTAAAGTAAGGTGGCGATGTATTCCCGTTTAGCCTTCCTCCCGCTGCTGTTCCTGCTCATACACTTCCAAGTTGCCGGTGATGTATTCCGCAAACATTACGAGGCGGCCGAGGCGCATCGGCGCGCAGGCAATCTCGCCGCGGCCGAGGCAGAGTACGCGAAAATCCTCGCCCTGGCGTATCCCAAGCTCGGGGAAATCTACATCACGCAAGGTAATTATCGCGGGGCGGTCGCGGCCCTTGAGGCGGCCACCGCGCGTCGAACCGACTCGCCCGAACTGCTCGTCGCGCTGGCAATCGCGTACTTCTATACGGGGCATTACCAGAAGGCCGTTGAACCTTTAGGCCGCGCCCTCGCCCTCGACCCGAAGAGCGCGCCCGCTCATCACATGCTGGGGAAGACCCACTTCATGACGGGCGAGTTTGAAAAGGCGGCGCGCGAACTCGAAGCCGCGACCGCTCTGACGCCGGGTGATTACGACGTTGTGTATACGCTCGGGCTGGCGTACCTCAAGCAGCGTCAATTCCCAAAGGCCAGACAAATCTATGAGCGCATGGTGTCGCAAATGGGCGACCGGCCTCAACTGCGCGTGCTGACGGGGCGCGCCTACAGGGAGACTGGATTTTTAGCCGAGGCCATAGAGGAATTCAAAAGGGCCGCCGCCCTCGACCCGCGTCTCCCGCGCGTGCACTACCATCTTGGGCTGACCTATCTCCTCAAGGAGGGAGCGGGCAGACTCAATGATGCGATAAAGGAGTTGCAACTGGAGTTGCACTACCACCCGGACGACTTCTTCGCCAACTACTACCTGGGCGTCATCTATCTCAGCGACGGGCGTTGGGAGCCTGCCCTCTCTCCTTTAGAGAAAGCCTCTCGCATCCAACCCCAAAACCCGGACCCATACTTTTTCCTCGGCCAGGCATATCAGAGTCTGGGAAAGTTTGAGCAGGCCATCAATGCTCTCAAGCAGGCAATCGCCCTGAACCCGAGCCTGAGCCACAACGATTATCAGGTGACGAACGCTCACTTCCGGCTCGGGCAATCATTGATGAAGGCGGGCCGCACGGAGGAGGGCGAGCGTGAGTTGCAACTCGCCGCCGAACTCAAGACGAAAGCATTCAAGCGGGACGAAGAGAAGCTGGACGCCTTCCTCAACGCCGCCAATGGGGACGAGCAGAACAAGTTCCCGGAATTGACATCGGCGCAAGGCGTGGTCGTCGGGCCGACTATGGCAAATCCGTCCAACACTCCGAACGCAAGTGCATCGCTGAAAACGGACGCGGCCTTTCACGAGAAGATCATCGCCGCGGCCCATAATAATATCGGCCTTCTGCGTGCGGAGCGCGCGGACTTTCGCGCGGCCGTAGACCACTTTAGCTCGGCCGCGAAATGGAACCCGCTACACGAGGGGCTTGATTACAATCTGGGCCTGGCCTACTTCAAGATTGAATCTTTCAGGGAAGCAATCGCGCCCCTCGAACGCGAGGTCAAGGCGCGTCCCGTCAATCTACAGGCCAAACAGTTGTTGGGCCTGAGCTATTTCATGTCGGAAGAGTATGCGAAGGCCGCCGCGCTGTTGGCCGAAGTCGTGGCCGCCAGGCCGAACGAGGCGAGCCTCTATTATCCGCTCGCCATCTCGCTCGACAAGACGGGGAAACCGGAGGCGGCCGACCGGATTACGAGGCAGATGGTGGCGATGGGCGGCAACAGCCCGCAGGTCCACATCCTCCTCGGCCGTGCGTATTACCAACAGAACGACACGGCCAAAGCGCTCGAAGAGTTGCGCACGGCAATCTCGCTCGACGCCAGGGTGCGCCTGGCACATTTCTACGCCGGCTTGATCTACGTCAAGACCGGAAAGCTGGACGAGGCCGCGAGCGCGTTTGAAGCCGAGCTGGCGTTGAATCCGTCCGACATCGAGGCCAAATATCATCTGGGCTACGTCGCGCTGGCACGCCAGGAGGCCGAGCGCGGCATACGCTTAATGCGCGAGGTCATCCGCGACCGGCCCGAATTCGCCAACGCGCATTTTGAATTAGGCAACGCGTTGCTCAAGCAAGGCGACACGAAGGGCGCTGTGGAGAGCCTTGAAGCGGCGGCGAAGCTTGAGCCGGGTCAGGCTCATATTCATTATCAACTCGGGCGCGCTTACATCGCTGCGGGCCGTCAGGCGGAGGGCGAGAAACAGCTTGCAATCGCCCAGCAACTCAAGGACAAGGCGCTGCGCCAGACGAACCAATAGATTCTTATCGAGGTCATGCCACGCTTGTCATCAACGACAACAAGTCTACTCGCGGCGTTAATGCTCTCACTGATTTCATTGCCCCCGCGCTCAAACGGCAATCAAGCCGCCGCAGGTGTGCGCTTCACTGACGTAACGGAACAGGCGGGCATCACCTTCAAGCATATTTCCACGCCCGAAAAGCGTTACATCGTCGAATCCATGAGCGGCGGCGTGGCGCTGATTGATTACGATGCGGACGGCTACCCGGACATCTACTTCGTCAACGCCCTGACCGTTGATCTGGTCAAGTCCAGGGGGAAGACCAAGAGCGCGCTCTACCGCAACCGCGGCGACGGCACGTTTACGGACGTGACGGAGAAGGCGGGCGTGGGCGACATCGGCTGGGGGATGGGCGTGGCAGTCGCCGATTATAACAACGACGGCTTCGACGACCTTTACGTCACCTGCGTCGGGCCAAATCACCTCCTCAAAAACAACGGCGACGGCACCTTCACGGACGTGACCGAGAAGGCAGGCGTGGGCGACCCGCGTTGGTCCGCAGGCGCGTCCTTCGTGGACTACGACGCCGACGGATGGGTTGACCTGTTCGTCGCTAACTACGTCTCCATCGACTTCAAAAACCTGCCCGAGTTTGGCAAGGACAAGACCTGCCAGTTCAAGGGCGTCGCGGTACAGTGCGGCCCACGCGGGATGCCCGGCGACGGCGACTCGCTCTACCGCAACAACGGCGACGGCACATTCACGGACGTGACGAAAAAGGCAGGGGTCGCGGACCCGAACGGCTACTACGGGATGGGCGTCATCAGCAGCGACTTCGACGAGGACGGACTCGTGGACATCTTCGTCGCCAACGACTCGACGCCGAACTTCCTCTACCGCAACAACGGTGACGGCACGTTCAAGGAGATAGGTTTTCTTTCGGGAACCGCGCTCAACGAGAACGGCGCTTCGCAGGGGTGCATGGGCGTGACGGTGGCCGACTACAACCACGACGGGAAGTTGGACCTCTTCGTCACCAACTTCGACGACGACTATAACACCCTCTACCGCAACGACGGCCGCAACTCTTTCACGGACGCTTCGTACGCCGCCAAGATAGCAGCGGTCAGTCTCCCTTACGTCGGCTGGGGGACAAAATTCTTTGACTACGACTCGGACGGCTGGGTTGACCTCTTTGTCGCCAACGGCCACGTCTACCCGCAGATAAAGACCTTTCACCAACGCAACTTCGTTCATCGAAACCTTCGCGACGGGACGTTCACGGAGGTCGCGGAGCAGATGGGTGCGCCGTTCGCGGAGAAGCGCGCGGCGCGCGGCGTCGCGTTCGGCGACCTGGACCTCGACGGCGACGTTGATGTCGTCATTAACAACCTGGACGGCGCTGCGCAGGTGCTTCGCAACGACGGCGGCAACGCCAACAATTCCGTCCTGATTAAAACGGTCGGCGTGCGCTCGAACCGCGACGGCATAGGGGCGCGCGTGAAAGTCGTCTCCGGCGACCTCGTGCAGAAGGACGAAGTGCGCAGCGGCGACAGCTACATCTCGCAAAGCGATTTGAGATTGCATTTCGGTTTGGAGAAGCGGACGAAGATAGACTTGATAGAGATTCGCTGGCCGAGCGGCGCGGTTGACAAGGTAACGAACGCGAAGCCGAACCGGGTGCTCACGATTAAAGAAGGCCAGGGCGTCGTCGAGCAGAAAGAATATAAGACCGCCCCACGCCGCTAAACGAGAAGCTTGCGATGCTAGAACGGGCCAAAGCTGTGCGCACTGTAGCTCCACATAAATTTAACGTCCGCCGCCCGGCGATTATCGTCGCGCTGCTCTGCGCTCTTCTTGCTGCGCCGGGCGCGTGGGCGCAAGGGAATGATCGCACTGAACAATTGTCGCGCGCGGCGACGCTGATTGGCAGCGATCAACTCTTGGAAGCCGAGCGGCTGTTGAATCAAGTTTTGAAAGTCGCGCCGAACGAGGCCACGGCGCTCAACCTGATGGGAGCGCTTCGCGCCAAGCAGGGCAAGCTGGACGAAGCCGAAACTCTCTTCACGCGCGCCGTCCGCAGTGACGCCGCGATGACGGGCGCGCGCATGAATCTGGCACACCTTTATCTGCTCAAGGGAGCGCCCGAGAAGACGGCCGTCGAGTTGCAAGAGGTGCTGCGCCTGGAACCCGGCAACGCGGAGGCCGGTTACAGGCTCGCGTGGTTGTTGCTCGCGCAGGGCCGCATTGACGAGTGCATCAATCTTGTCGAGAAGCTGAAGGGGTCGCGGGCAGTTTCGGCACCCTTGCTCGGCGTGGCCGCCAGCGCGTACCTGAAGAAAGGGAACAAGGTCGAGGCTGTGTCGGCCCTTAAAAGCGCCATCGAGCTAAGGCCCGATGACGCGTCATACTATTTCACTTTAGGCGTCGCGTGGCTCACGTATCCGGCGGACCTAGTGGAGGCCGATCTGACTTTCCGCCAGTTCCTCAAGCTCCGCCCCGACGACGCGCAAGGGCAACTGTACCTGGGCTACGTGCTGCTCAAACACAAGCAGTATGGCGAGGCCCGTGGGCTGCTCGAAAAGAGCGTTCAGAAAGGACCCGGCACGCCCGAAGCCTTCTATTACCTGGGCCTCATCGCGCAGGGGCAGAACGAAGACGCGCGAGCGATAGAATTCTTTGAGAAGTCCATACGCCTCGCGCCGTCGTTCGCCCATGCACACATCGGCCTCGGCGCGACCTACCTGAAGCTGAAGGACTACGAGCGCGCCCGTCAGGCGCTCGAAACCGGCGTGAAGTTGAGCCCGCAGGATACGAAGGCGCACTACAACCTCGCCATGCTTTACGCCCGGTTAAAAAACCCCGAGCGCGCCCAGGAAGAGATGCGCATCGTCGAAAAGATGAAGAAAGAAGGCAAGGCACAGGCGGACGGCGAGGACGACATCCAAGCGCCCCAACCTCAAAAGTGATAAGTGATGAGTGATAAGTGATGAGTTAAAGAAAGACGGTTTTTACTCATCACTTATCACTTATCACTTATCACTTATCACTTATCACTTATCACTTATTTTCTCGACTGCTTCGTAGGAGGCGCGGCCAGGGTCTTGACTTGTGCCCTCCATTCGGCGGGCGTCATCTGGCTGAGTCGTGGCAACTCGGAGGCCGCGACGACGAGTTGCCGCAGGCTCGGGATGACGGCGAACTCAAGCGCGGCCTTTGGCTGTGCCGCATTCTCAATCGCTGCCAGTTTGGCGTCGCGCCATTCGGCCGGGGGAGCCACCCGGCGCGAGAGGTAGGACAGCGCCTCCAAGCCTATCGTTCCGAGGTTGGATAAATCTCTGGCGAGCGGCCTCGCCTCGTGCAAGGCCGGCGACTTGTCTATTAAGACCTCCAGCTCGGGGCCGGCGTTGCGCCAACGGGTCATGATGTCGCGGGCCTGTTCCGCGCGGGCCTCGAAGCGCGGGGCATCCGAGAGCAGCGCGTCAATCGTCGCGGCTAAGCGGCGGGCCGCCTCGCTGTCGGGGCGGGCCGCATCAATCAGGCCGGTGAGCGGGCTCAGCATCGTTTGCGGCCGCTGCTGGTAACGCCTGTACTCCTTGACCGGCTCGACGACAGAGACGAGCGTCTGGAGTGGCCCAGTGTCCAGCCCTCCCGTCAGCCGCCTCAGCGCGACGCCCTGATTCCTCTCGTGTGTCAGGCCCAATTCTTCGAGTCTCACGCTCGTGACCGAGAGACGGCGATACATGTCTTCAACATCTGTGACCTCACGCGGCGACCAGAGCCTTTCGGCGATGGCGGCCGTGCGCGGCCAGATGCGCGAGTCTATCGTTTCCGGGCTCACCCACTCGCTCCACATCGTCGCCTCGCCGCCGAGCACGTGCGCCGCCTCCGCTTCGGTGAGCGTGCTGCCGGCGGGGATTGGATCGTTCGCGTAGTGCTGCGAGGTGGGGAAGATGAGGTCAATGTAGAAGCCGTTTGAGAGGACGCCCTTGTAACCCTTGCGCGCGGCCTCGGCCAGAGCCTCTGTGCCCCGCCACGAGTGTATGACGACTTCTTTGGGCAGGTCTGGCTGAAAAATCTCGTCCCAGCCCATCATGATCTTGCCGTGCTTTTTGAGAATTTTCAGCAGCCGCTGGTTGAAGTAGCCCTGTAGGGCGTGGTTGTCCTTGAGGCCCTTCTCCTTCATGAAGGCTTGAATCTTCGGGTTTCTATCCCACTGCTTGCCCTCGTTCTCGTCGCCGCCGATGTGCAGGTAGGCGTCCGGGAAGAGCGCGGCCATCTCGCCGAGGAAAGTGTCTAAGAATTTGTAGACCTCCTCGCGCGTCGGGTCTAGCGAGGGCTCGAAGATTCCGGCCCTGCGCTCGATGGTGTACGGACCCGGCGCGCTGCCTAGTTCCGGGTGGCCGACGAGCCAGGAGGTTGCGTGGCCCGGCATGTCAAACTCCGGGATGACTCTGATGCCACGCTCGCGCGCGTAAGCAATTATCTCGCGCGCCTCGTCCTGCGTGTAGAAGTGTCCGTCAGAGCCCATCTGGTGAAGGCGCGGAAATTTTTTGCTCTCGATGCGGAAGCCCTGGTCTTCGGTCAGGTGCCAGTGCAGGACGTTGAGTTTGACGGCGGCCATCGCGTCCAGGTTTCGCTTCAAGACCTCAAGTGGCTGATAGTGTCGCGCGGAATCAATCATCAGGCCGCGCCAGGGAAAGCGCGGTCTGTCTTGAATGTGGACGGACTGTATAAAGTAGCCGTCGCGGTCGCTGTCCAGGAGTTGGAGGAAGGTCTCCAGGCCGCGCAAAACGCCGATGGTCGTAGGGGCTTTGAGCGCCGCCTGCCGGTCTGAAACTTCGAGCGTGTAGGATTCATCCTCCTCGACCGAGGGCACAGCCTTGCCCGGCCCCCCTGATTCAACCAGGAGGGCCGCCGAAGTCCCATCATTCGCCAACCCGCGCGGCAGTTCCATCACGGTGCGGCCTTCGATGCGGCGCAGGAACCTGTCAATTCCGGCCCGCAGACGCGCGTCCGGCTGGCCTTTGACGGCGACGGTAAAAGATTTGTTGACAGGGAGCCTGCCGGGCTTAAACTGCACGGAGGCGGGCACCGGCATCAGATTATGCTGAACGACGCCCTGACCGGCACCGCCCGTGGTCTGGGCGGATGCGTTAATGGCACAAATCAGGGACAGAATAAACGGAAGGGACGCTCTCGCTCTCATGTGTTCCTCAAAGTAAAGGGTCAGCAGGCTCGGCGCTTCAGGGCCGCAGAAAGGCTGAGAGTTTCGCCTATGAACCTACTCATGCGGCGTAACTTACGGTTTCATACTTGAGGTTACTGAGCCAACACCTGTAAAAGCTGACGTAGCCAGTCAGCACGGCTCAAAGACAACTGAAATCGAGCCCGTACCCTGCGGACGTGCGCCGCCGCCCGTCGTGCCCCCGTGCATCAAACTAAAGCTCGGCAGGACTGACGTTTTATATGAAGAGACAGGCGTGAACTCGCTCAAGATTGGCATCAGCGGAGTGCGCGGCGTGGTGGGGGAAACCTTCACGCCGGAACTGGCGGTGGCGCTCGCACAAGGTTTTGGCACATACCTGGACTCGGGGCGCATTCTCGTCTGCCGCGACACGCGCTCTTCCGGGCCGATGGTCCACGCGGCAGTCGTCTCGGGGCTGCTCGCCGCCGGCTGTGAAGTCGTTGACCTGGGCGTGTGCCCGACGCCGAGCCTTCAACTCGCCGTCCGCCATCTGGGGGCTGAGGGCGGCGTCTCCATCACGGCGGGCCACAACCCAGAGCCGTGGAATGCGCTGAAGTTCGTTCGCGGCGACGGCCTCTATCTGAACTCTACACAGGCCGACGAGTTGCTGGACATTTTCCACCAGGGGGAGTTCGCCAAGGCCACCTGGGAGAGCATACACAGCAAGGTTGAGCGCGCGGACGCAGTCTCACACCACCTCGAAATTCTCTCCCGCGCCTTTGATGTCGAAGCAATCAGGGCACGCCGGCTGGCAGTCGCCGTGGACTGCTGCAACAGTTCCTGCTCGCTGCTCTCTCCGCGCTGGCTCGACGCGCTCGGCTGCGACGTGCTGGCCGTCAACGATGACCCGACCGCTCCCTTCCCGCACGCGCCCGAGCCGGGGCCGCAGACGATGACGCAACTGCGCGCCGTGGTGCGCGCCGGGCACGCAGACATCGGCTTCGCGCACGATGCAGACGGGGAGCGGCTCGGGCTCGTCACGGAGACAGGCGAGATGCTGTCGGAAGAAGCGACGCTCGCAATCGCGGCCGAAGTTCAGTTGAGGCGGGAAATCGGCGTGGTTGTGACGAACATCTCGACCAGCATGGCAATCGAGCGTGTGGCCGCGCGGCACGGCGCAAAGGTCCTGCGCACGCCCGTCGGACAGGCGTTTATCTCCGAGGCGATGCTGGAAGCGGGGGCCGTCATCGGCGGCGAAGGGAGCGGGGGCGTGATCGTCCCGCGCGTGCAGTGGACGCACGACAGCGCGGCGGCGATTGGGCTCATCCTCGAACACATGGCGCGGACGGGAGAGTCCATGTCGGAGTTGGCCGCCGCGCTTCCCCGCCTCACCATGCTCAAGCACAACATGGCGGTCGAGCCGGACCGAATCTACTCGCTCTTGCAGCGTATGCACGACGAGGTGGAGGCGGAAAAACTCGACTACGACGAGACGGACGGGATCAAGGTTTCGTGGCCGGACGGCTGGGCTCACGTGCGCGTCTCAAACACGGAATCCATGATCCGCATCCTCGCGGAGGCCGAGACCGCGCCGCGCGCACACGAACTGCTCGACTGGGCGCGCGACCGCATTATTAAGTGACAGAAAGGCAGTGATAAGTGATGAGTGATAAGTGATGAGTAAAAGAAAGATTTTTTTACTCATCCCTCATCCCTCATCCCTCATCCCTTATTTCGTGCGAGCGATACCGACCCTTAAAAT
>DATFCB010000725.1:0-4596 GCA_035253525.1 Pyrinomonadaceae bacterium
GACGAAATCAGCCAGAGCCCTCTACGACCGCGTCGCCGACAAGTACGACGAGAACAAGCGGCTGGCCGTCGGCAACTACACGGAGCTGCCCGCCGTCCTCGCGCTCGCGGGCGACGTGCGCGGCCTGCGCGTGCTCGACGCCGGGTGCGGGCCGGGCCGCCACTCGCGGAAGCTCCTCGACCGCGGCGCGCTCGTCACCGGCATAGACATCAGCGAAGAGATGGTGCGACTGGCGCGCGAGCGTTGCGGCGGGCGCGGCCAGTTCTTCCGCGCCGACTTTGCGCGCGCTAAATTCCGCCGCGCCTCCTTCGACCTCGTCGTCGCCTCGCTGAGCCTGATGTACGCGCGCGAAGTTTCGCCGGTCATTCGCAACTTCGCCGCGTGGCTCGCCCCTCGCGGGCGGCTCGTTTTCTCGCTCTACCACCCGGTCAGATTTTTTCAGAAGATTCCGGACTTCGACTTCTCGAAGAGCCGGAAGGTCTGGATTCACCTGCAAGGGTGCGACGTGACCGTCTTCAATTACTACCACCCGACCGCCAGCTACTTCGACGCGCTCCACGAAAACGGCTTCAGCGTCCAACGAATCATCGAACCTGTCCTCAGCCGCCGCCACAAGGGCTGGCCCGAAGACAACTACCGAATCCCTCGCTCAATCGTGATAGAAGCGAAAAGAAAGTGATAAGTGATAAGTGATAAGTGATGAGTGATAAGTTAAAGACAAGTGGTTTCTCTTATCACTTATCACTCATCACTTATCACTTTTAGAGAGGTGTGCTTGAGCGAATCAATTCAGAGAGCGACGGGACGGGACGTAGACTATGTGCGGCGTGCGGTGCGGTTGGCGCTTGAGGCCGAGGCGGGGGGCAATCTGCCGATTGGGGCCGTCATCACGCTCGATGATGACGTGATTGCGGAAGCGGGAAACGCTTTGTTGGTTCCGCAGTATCATCCGGGACGCCACGCGGAGATTGAGGCAATGGGGCGTGTGCCGGTCAGGTTGTGGGGCCGTGCGCGCGGGATGACTTGCTACACGACGCTTGAGCCTTGCGTCATGTGTGCGGGGGCTCTCTTGCTTCACGGTGTCGGGCGCGTGGTCTTCGGTGCGCTCGACCCGGAGGGCGGGGCTGGCGCGGTCCTCTCGCACCTGCCGCGTTATTACAAAGGCGGTGCGGGCGTCCCTCTCTGGGTCGGCCCGGTGCTGCCGGAGGTCTGTGACCCACTCTACGCGCGCGTCAACGAGCGCTTCGACGCGCTGCCCTGCGGCAAGAATCGCTTCGGATGAGGAAAAGAGGTACGGGGTCGCGCTTTTCTTCGCCGCCGTCTGCCTATTCGTTGACAGGCGCGGCCCGCCTCATTAAGATGAGCCGACACGCCGGGAGTTCAAAACAGGGTGACCAGCCAGGGACATTCCTCGTTCGCAATTTGCACTAACTTGAAAATTTAATTTGCCGGGAAGTGGCAGAGTCTATCGCTCTATCTGCCGCGGCCTGCGGCCGAACCCGTCAACATGAGTCTAAAATTCTTTCCCTTCAAGCCAACCCCTACAGGAGAAACTATGCACAGTCGCTTACCGCTTGCCGCCGTAGCCATCATCAAAGTGTGTCTCCTTTGTCTCCTCATCTCGCTCGCGTCGTCGCCGCCCGTGTTCGCGCAGTCGCAGATCACCACGGGCGTCGTCCAGGGAACGGTCTCGGACCCGAACGGCGCGGTCCTGCCCGGTGCCACCGTCGAAGTGGTGAATCTCGAAACCAATCTGACCAAGAACGTGACGACAGACGACGACGGGCGATTCTCCTTCCTGCAACTGCCATCGGGCCGCTACTCGTTGACGGTCAGCAAAGACGGCTTCGCCAAACTCGTGCAGGAGAGTTTCCCGCTGACCGTGGGCCAGACCATCTCTCTTAACCTGGAGATGAAAGTCGGGGGGCAGGAGGTGCAGGTAACGATCTCGACCATCCCGACCGTGGACACGGTCAAGACGGAGTCGAGCACGACCATCAACGAGCAGGCCGTCAGCAACCTCCCAGTCCTCGGCCGCAAGTTTGAAGACCTCCTGACGCTGACGCCGAACGTCTCGATTGTCCAGGGGCCGGACGGCGACGAGATCAGCTTTGCGGGCCAGCGCGGCGTCTTCAACAACGTCAGCCTCGACGGCGGCGATTACAACAACGGCTTCTTCGGCGAGCAGGCCGGCGGCCAGCGCGCGGCCATAGACATCCCCCTCGACGCCGTCAAGGAGTTTCAGGTCATCGCCACGGGCGCATCGGCAGAGTTCGGCCGCACGGCCGGCGGCATCATCAACGTCATCACCAAATCCGGCACAAATGAATTCCACGGCTCGCTCTTCCACTTCCAGCGCCTTGAAGCCTTGACGGCCAACACCTCCGACGGGAAGTCCCTGACGGACTTTCACCGCGAGCAGTTCGGCGGGAACGTGGGCGGCCCGATCAAGCGGGACAAGGCTTTCTTCTTCATCTCCTTCGAGTCGATTCGCGAGAATTTGACGCGCGCCAACCTGAGCGAGCCGATAGGCGACACGCCGTGCTCGGTCGCGACGCCGACCCTCCTCGCCAACGAAGCGCTCATCAATGCGAACGCGGACTGCCAGCGCCTCGCGCTGATCAACTTCTTCCGCACGACGCGCAACCAGGAGGAGGGCTTGCCCATCGAGCGGCCCATCAGGAACTCTGCCATCCTCGGCAAGGTGGACTGGGACCTGAACTCGAACAACCGGCTCACGCTCTCGCACAACTTCGACTACTCGAAGAACACCAACCAGACTTTCGACGTGGCGACCTACGGCAACTCCGCCAACGGCATAGAGGGGCCATCGAAGATCAACGCCTTCAACGCCAACTTCTTCTCGGCGCTCACGCCGTCCAAGGTCAACGAGTTTCACTTCACCTACGGGCGCGAGGTGCGCCCGCGCTCGGCCGTCGAGTCGAACGTCCCTGCGGACACGGCGATGGGGTTTGCGACCACGTTCCGCTTCGGCGCACCCTTCTTCCTCGGGCCGAACGTTGACGAGACGTTCTGGCGCACCCAGATCAAAGACAATATCTCAATCGTCACCGGCCGGCACACAGTCAAGTTTGGCGGCGAGTGGGTCCACAGTCGCAACTCGCAAATCTTCCGCGGCTTCTTCCAGGGGCGCTACATCTTCGACAGCGTCACGGGTTTCCTGCGCTACGCCTCGCCCGCCGCGCTGGGGAACGGCTTCGGCCCGTCCGCTGTCGGCTGCGCGAACGGGTCGTACACCGGCGCGGCGGCGCTCCTTCCGGTCGCCGGCGGGGCGAGTGTTTGCAGTTACGGGGCCGACGCCATGCCGGGCACAGCCGACGATGTGGCGACCACGGGCGGGCCGCTCCTGCTCTATTTGCAGGGCGCAGGCCCCGACGGCCCGGCGACCGACGCGGCAGGCTTCTCCGACATCAAGAACGAAGACCTCGCGCTCTTCGCGCAGGACCGTTGGCAGGTGCACCCGAATTTCACGCTCAACTACGGCCTGCGCTGGGAGGCGCAGATTTTCCCCGAGCCGGTTGTTGACCCTTCGGCGACCGCCTACGGAATTTTCCTGAACGACCCGCGCTTCCCCTCGGACGGGACGCTGCACGATCAGAAGAAGATGTTCCAACCCAGGTTCGGCTTCGCCTGGGACATTGGGGGCAAGGGCAAGTCAGTCCTGCGCGGAAGCTACGGCGTCTACTTCGCCAGACAAAACATGCTGACGCAGGTCGGCTCGATTACCACGAACGGCGTGCAGCAGCAGACCATCTTCCTGAACACGCCGATCATCTCTTCGGGCGTGCCTGGTCCGGTCTGGCCGGGTCTGGTGACGCCGAGCGCCGGTTCCTGCACCGGCCCGCTGGGCACCACGCCCTTCCCGTGCTTCTCCGGCGTGCGCGTCTTCAGCCGCGACTACGCCAACCCGCGCATCTACACGACGAACGTCGCCTTCGAGCAGGAACTGGCGTCGAACTTGTCACTCTATCTCGACTTCACACACTCGAAGGGCGTACACATGACGCGCTTTCTGGATTATGCGCGGACGGGCTTCTTCGCCCCGTACCTCGGCGAGACGATGGTCGCCAGCGCCGTCGGCAAGTCGCTTTATCGCGGCTTCACCGCCGGCCTGAGGAAGCGCTACAGCCGCGGCTTCCAGTTCGAGATGAACTACACCTTCGCGAAAGACCAGGACGACGACTCGAACGAGCGCGACCCGTTCACGGACCGCGCCTTCAACTTCAACAACCTGCAACTCGACTATTCGCTCGCTGATCGCGACGTACGCCACAGGTTCAACTTCTATACGAACGTGGACTTGCCGGCGGGCTTCGATCTGAACGCGCGCGTTCAGGCGCGCACCGCGCAACCAAGATCGGCAACGGCGAATTGCGACCCGGCAGTTCCCCTGCGCTGCTTCCCGCGCAACAACCTGAGAAAGAACAACGAGTACTTCTCGTTCGACTGGCGCTTGCAGCGCCCGTTCAGCTTCAGCGAGGACGTTAAGCTCATCCCGATTTTCGAGATGTTCAATACCTTCAACAACGATAACAACCTTGACCCGACCGTCGGCTCGCCGCTCTTCAACTTCGA
>DATFCB010000726.1:0-4484 GCA_035253525.1 Pyrinomonadaceae bacterium
CGGCCTGCGGCTGGACGAGGCCGCGGCCGAGTACGCGCGCGCGCGCGAATTAGACCCGCAGCTCGCGTCGGCGCGGCGCGCGCTCGCGGACCTGCGCCGCGCGACCGGCAAGCCCGAAGAAGCGCTTACTCTCTACCGCGAGCAGTTGGCGGCCGATCCCGGTGACAAGCCGGCGCGCGCAGGCGTCGTCCTCTCGCTCCTGGACCTGGGCAGGAAAGAGGAGGCCGAGCGCGAGATGGAGGCGGCGCTCAAGGACGACGCCTCGAACATCGCGCTCCTGGTCGGCGCGAGCTACTGGCACGCGGCGCAGGGTGACCCGAAGCGCGCCGAAGAGTTGGCCCTCCAGGCCATCAAGATCGAGCCGCGCCACGTCTGGGCGCACATCGCGCGCGCCCGCGCGCTCGTCGCGCAGAAGCGTTCGCTTGAGGCCGAACTGGTCCTCAGGTTCGCGCACCAGTTCGGTAACTTCCCGACGCTGGACTACGAACTCGCCAGCGCGCTCGCCGCCTCCGGGCTTTACGAGCAGGCGGCCGAGGCGCTCGCGCGCGCTTTCAAGATTAAGGACGGTCAGCTCGAAACCCGCTTGGGCGGGCGCGTCCCCGCGCACGCGCCAGACTTTTTAGAGCTACTCGCGCCCGAACGCCGCGCGGGCATCTTTCAGCCGACGCCGGCCGACACTGCGGGCAACGCGCGCGTCCTCAAAGGACTGCTCGCCTTCACCGACGCCCTGGGCGCGGTGGGAGGCCCGGCCCCTGACGCGACCGCATTGGCCTCCGCGCAGTCGGATTTTCTCTCGGGCGAAGACCCCATGCGCGTCTTCCGTCAACTCTACGTGGCGAACCGCCTGCTCGCGCGCGGCGTCGAACTCGGCACGGTCTTCGAATTGGCGGACGCGGCTGGCTCGGGCGTTGACGCGGGGCTGGACGAACCCGTAGTGACCGTGGCTGCGATGGCGGACGAGTTGCGCGACGCGCACGTGCGCGCCGTCGCCACTGGCACAATTCTCCCGCTCGGGGTCGTCCCGCGCGTGATGCTTGCGAACATCCTGCGCGGCCGGATTGAAGACTTGAAGGGCTGGGCCTTGTTCAACCAGAACAAGGGGCCGGAAGCCTTGGTGCACCTCAAGCGCGCGCTGAGCGTGCTGCCGGAACAGAGCGCCTGGTGGCGCACCGCGCAATGGCACACGGGCGCGGTGCTCGAAGCCACGGGCAATCGCGAAGAAGCGCTCGGGGCTTACCTGAAGGCTTACAACCCCGCTGCGCCAAACCCCGTGCAGCGCGCCATCATAGAGGCGCTTTACCGCAGGGTGCGCGGCTCGCTCGAAGGACTGGACGAGAAGATCGGTTCGGCCCCGTCCGTCTCTACGAACGCAGGCACGACGACGCCGCCGACAGATGCGCTGCCGCAGGAGAAGCCCCAGCCGCCCGCCACGGACCAACCTCAAACAGAAGAGCAGAAGCCCGCGGAAGAGAAACCGCCCGGCGAATAGACAAACCCGGCAAATAGACAAAAGGGCGGCGCAGTGATTAACTCCGCCGCCCTTTTCTTTTGCCTTTTACCTTTTGCCTTCCTACGGCGTCGCCTTCTTGCCCTCCGTCACGGGCTGGCCTTCGGCGTCGAAGACTTCGACCGTGCCGTACTTCGCCAGAATCTCGCGTGCCTTCGCGGCGTCGCCGACGGCGACGATTTGCAGGTTCGAGAGGTTGACGTATTTCTGCGCCGCGCGCTGCACGTCGTCCGCCGAGATGTTCGAGACCATCTGCGGGTACGTGTCCCAGTAGTTGCCGGGCAACTCGTAGAGCTTCTGCGTGACGATGTTCTGCAAGAGCGCGTTCGGCTGCTCAAGCGAGAGGGCGAAGCCGCCGACGATGGCGCGCTTGGCGTTCTCAAGCTCGGCCGGCGAGACCTTCTCCTCGCGGATGCGCTTCAACTCGTACATGAACTCCTTCATCGCGCCCTCGGTCACTTCCGTCCTGACCTCGGAACTGGAGACGACCGTGCCGCGAAACTTCGAGCCGCCGAACTGGCTGTAGGCTCCGTAGGTGTAGCCCTTGTCCTCGCGCAAATTGAGGAAGAGGCGCGCGGCCGGGCCGCCGCCCAGGATTTGGTTCATCACGAGCACGGCGAAGTAGTCTTCGTTGGTGCGCTCGATGCCGAGGTTGCCGAGTTGCAGCACGGTCTGGACGGAGCCGGGCCGGTCAATCAACTGTATGCGCATCGCGCCCTGTTCCGGTGCGGCCGGAATTGTGGTGCGCGGCACTTCGCCCTTCTGCCAGTCGCCGAAAGCCTTCTCAAGCTTCGGCATCATCTCTTTCAAAGTCACGTCGCCGACGATTGCCAGCATCGCGTTGTTCGGCCGGTAGTGCGTCGCGTGAAAGCGCGCGAGGTCTTCCGAGGTGGTCTTCTTAATGGAGTCCATCGGCGGCACGATGAGCCCCGCAGGGTGCTGGCCGTAGATGGCGCGCTGGAAGCGCTCGGCGGCAAGGAACTGCGGGATCGAGCGCTGGAACTGAAGCTGCTGAAGGACCCGCGCTTTGAACTTCTCGACCTCCTCCTGCGGAAACTTGGGGTTGCGTATCACGTCCGCGAAGATGGCAAGCGTCCCGTCCAGGTTTTCCACGAGCCCGGCGGAAGTAACGGTGGTGGTGAAGGACGACAGCCCCGCGCCAGCGTTGAGCGTCCCGCCGAGGGTATCCATCTGCTCGCTGATGTCCTTGCTCTTGCGCGTCGCCGTCCCCTCGCGCAGCAGGGCGGCCGTGAATTGTGCCAATCCGTGATGGTCCGCCGGGTCCGAGAGTCCGCCGCTCAGGACGACCATCTGCATGGTGAAGGTGGGAACGCGGTGGCTCTCCAACAGCACGACGCGCAGGCCGTTCGAGAGCGTGGCCTCCTGCGCCTTCGGCAAGTTGACTTTCAGAATCTCACGACTTACGGGAACCTTGCCCTTAATCTCAGCGCCCTTGACGGACTGGCCCGCCGGGCCTGACTGCTGCTGCGCCGCGACGGGCGATACGGCGAGCACGCCCGCGGCCATCGCCGCGAACAGCTTGTTTCTAAACTTTGTAGGATTGCTCATGATTGTCTCCTTTACTGCCCGGCACCCTGGCTCTTGGGCATGGTGATGACGACGGTGCGGTTCGCCTGCGTCAGGTACTTGGTCGCCGCGCGGCCAACGTCCGCCTTGGTCACGGCGTCCACCTTGTCGAGCCGGGTGTTAATCAGATTCGGGTCGTTGTAGTAAACCGTATAGATGCCCATCTGGACGGCGCGTGAGAGCGAACTCTGCATGCCGTTGATGAAGTTGCGCCGCGTGTTGTTCTTCGCCTTCTGCAACTCCCAGTCGGCGACGCCCTCCTTCTTCAGCCGCTCTATCTCTTCGTAGATGGCCGCCTCCACGTCAGCCGGTTTGACGCCCTGCTTGACGGTGGCCGAGATGTAGAGTGCGCCCACGCCGCGCTTCTCGTCCATGAAGCCGCCGACGTTGGTGGCGAGCTGCTTGTCCTTGACGAGCGTCTGGAAGAGGCGCGAGCTTTGGCCGCTCTGGAGCGAGGCGGACAAAACTTGCAGCGCATAGAACTCGGGCGTGTTGCCGGGTGCGGCCTTAAATGCTATGTCCACCTGCGGGAGCCGCGCCAGCGCATCGTCCACGTTCGCGCGCCGCTCGGCCTTCTGCTCAGGCTCGGTCATGTCAACGGCGGGGGGCGTGGGCTGGCTCGGGATTGACTCGAAATTCTGTTTGATCTTCTGGAGCGCCTCTTCCGTCTTGAAGTCGCCGACGAGCGTCAGCACGGCGTTATTCGGCGCGTAGTACATCTTGAAGAAAGAGGCCACGTCCTCGACCGTGGCGGCCGAGAGGTCTTCCATCGAGCCGATGGTCGTGTGCTTATAGGCGAAGTTGTCGTAGAGCGTTTCCTGCAAGACTTCCTCGCTCTTGCCGTAGGGCTGGTTATCCACGCCCTGGCGGCGCTCCTCCTGCACGGCTTTGCGCTGGTTGTCCAGATTCTCTTTGGAGATGACGAGGCTCTTCATGCGGTCGGCTTCGAGGAAGAGCGCCATGTCTAACTGGTTGGCGGGCAACGCCTCATAGTAGTTAGTCCGGTCCTCGTTGGTCGAGCCGTTCATGTCCCCGCCGTTGTTGAAGACGAGGTAAAAGTGCTCGCCCGTGCCGACGTTCTCAGAACCCTTGAACATCATGTGCTCGAAGAGGTGCGCGAAGCCCGTGCGCCCCTTGCGCTCGTCGCGCGAGCCGACGTTGTAGGTGATGGCGAGCGCGATGACGGGGGCCGAGTGATCCTCCACCGTGATGACGCGCAGGCCGTTCTTCAGTTTCGTCTCCTTGTAGGCGACGAGGAGGCCCGCTCGCGGCGCGGGCAGCGCCAGGGCGGTCGCCTGCGCCAGAAGCGCGCACGCCAGCAGGAGGCCGATTAATAACCGCTGCTTCGATCTCATAAAAAATAGCTCCTTTTCGAGTAATGGCGGAAATG
>DATFCB010000727.1:0-6095 GCA_035253525.1 Pyrinomonadaceae bacterium
AAGTCTCAACGCCGTGACGAGCTTTCATCTGGTCGAACATTTGCCGCTCGAAAAATTAATCAAGATGTTGGACGAGATTGTCCGCACGTTGAGGCCCGGCGGGTTGCTCGTCTTAGAGACGCCTGACCCGGAGAACTTCATGGTCGGGAGTTGCAACTTCTACACAGACCCCACGCACCGCAACCCGATTCCCAGCCCGACGCTGAAATTTCTGCTTGAGTCGCGCGGCCTGGAACGCGTGGAGGTCATGAAGCTGCGCCCCTGGGACGCGGCCAAAATCGAGGGCGACGCCGAGATCGTCAAACGCTTTAACCAATACTTTTACAGCGCCCCCGACTACGGCATCATCGGCTGGAAGCTTTAGCACACGGTTCAAAACCAAAGCTCAACCCCTTTGCGCCTTTGCGCCTTTGCGTGAAACTTAAGCTCACGCCAAGGCGCAAAGACGCAAAGGGGTTGAGTCAATCACAATGCTCGACCGTAAGATAATCATCGTCACGCCGTGGTTCGGGCGCTTCGCGGGGGGCGCGGAGCTTCTGGCGAGGGGCATGGCCCGCGAGTTGAATAAACGCGGCGTCGCGGTCGCGGTCTTTACGACCTGCTCCCGTTCGCCCTACGACAGTTGGTGGGAAGACCATTACGAGCCGGGCGTCTACGACGTGGAAGGGATAGAGACGCGCAGGTTCGCCACCGTAAAAACACCTGCGCCCTATCACACGGTCGTCGGCAAGCTCGGCCGCGGCGAAAAGTTAACGGCCCGCGAAGAGCAGGACTTTTTCGCGCACGGCATCAACAGCGACGCCCTTGTTGACGCCCTCGGCAGTTACGTTGACGGCGATCACGAAATCGTCGCGCTCCCTTATTTCCACGGCCTCACGCACTCTGCGGTCAGCGCCTACCCTGGACGAATCTCCCTCGTCCCGTGCTTCCACGACGAGCCGGTGTTTTACTGGGCGGCGACAGAGACACTGCTCCGCAACGCGAAACACGTCTTCTTCAACTCGGCCGAAGAAAAGCGTATGGCGATCAAGCGATACGGGCCACGGGTGGGCAGGCGCATCGTCGAGAGCGTCGTCGCAGGCGTCGGGGTCGAGTTGGCCGCGTGCGAACCGGAAGTCGTCTCCAAACATCAACTCCCCGACAGCTATTTCGTCTACGCGGGCCGCAAAGAGGTCGGGAAGAACGTTCCTCTTCTGTGCCAGTGGTTCGAGAGCTATGCGGAAAAGTTTCGGCGCGACACGAAGCTGGTCTTCATCGGAGGCGGCGACGAGACGCTGGTGCCTTCGGATGTCCATTTCATAGACTTAGGCTTCGTCTCGGAGGCGACGAAGCAGCGCGTCATCAGGAATTCCAGGGGAGTCATCAATCTCTCCGAGAACGAGAGTTTCTCAATCGTCATCATGGAGGGCTGGCTGCTCGGAGTCCCGGCCGTGGTCTCGGCCCGGTGTGCCGTGACGGCGAGTCACGTCAGGAGGTGTGACGGCGGCCTCTACGTCGCGGACGGCGACGAGTTCGCACTGGCTTTGAAGTATCTTGAAGACGAGGACGCTGTCCGGCGCTCGCTCGCGGCGAACGGTCGCCGGTATGTCGCGCGCGAGTTCTCCTTCGATGCCGTGCTCTCAAGATACTTGCGCGAGTTTCGCCAGGGCCGGGCACAGGAACAGGTTTGCGACGCCCCCGCCGCGTAACATGAAAATATTGATTGACGGCCAGACGCTTCTGACCCCCGATATCAATCGGGGCATCGGCACTTACTTCAAAAACACAGTCGAGAGCATTCTCGAAAATGACTTCACGAACGACTTCTACATAGCCACGCCGCGCGGCGCGCATCTCAACAGCCTGTCTCCCTGGGCGCGCGATAAACTCTGCGTGATTGACGACCAGGCTTACGACATTCGCGCCGGAAACTCACATGCCGGGCAACATCCGGCGGAGCTTTACTCGGACGCGCTGCACAACGACATAGAGAAGCGGGGAATTAACCTCTACTGGTCGCCCAACGCTTTAATGGACAACGTCTTTCTCCTGCCGCGCCGGGGAATCGCCTGCCAATTCGCCGTCACGATTTTTGATTTAATCCCCCTGGTCATGGCGGAAACGTACGCGAAACACCTGCCGCCGTCAGCCATCGCCGTCTATCAGGAAAAGCTGAAGCGGTTAGAGACGGACTACGACCTTTTCCTGCACATCTCGCAACACACCGAGGCCGATTTCACGCGGGAGCTACGGGTCGCGGACAAACGGCACGTCGTCACGCCGCTCGCGGCCAACGCTTCATTCAGCCCGTACCCGTTCCCAAACAGCGCCGCCGCGCAAGACTACGTGCTTTACATAGGCGGCTTCGACCCGCGCAAGAACATGCTGCGCGCGGTCGAGGCTTTCGCGCGTTTACAGAAGAGGTACGGAAGTGACGAGAAAATCCGCGACACACAGTTGTGGATTGCGTGCGGTTTAGATAACGCGGCCGCCGATGATATGCTGAATTACGCGGGAGGTCTGGGCTTGGGCGGGAAAGTGAGGCTCACGGGTTTTGTGGACGACGACGCCTTGCCCGCGCTTTACCAGAAAGCGCGCTGCCTTTTCTTCCCGTCTTTATACGAGGGGTTCGGCCTCCCGGTGTTGGAGGGTTTGGCTTGCGGCCTCCCCGTGGCGTCGTCAAATACTTCGTCGCTCCCGGAGGTCGGCGGCCCCCACGCGAATTATTTCGACCCTTACGACGTTGACGAAATGGCCGGCGCTCTCTATCAAGCTCTACAAGAGCCGATGGATTACGAGGCTCGGCTCAGAAGGTACGAGTATTCCAAAAAGTTTTCGTGGCAGAAAACGGCGCTCGCAACTCTCGCGGCTTTCGCTGAAGTTGAGCGGGCAGAGAGCAATGGCGGGCGAACGCAAACATCATGAGTAGCGAAGCGATTCAGTCGGACTTCATTGACGTGCGCCGGCTCATCAAGGAGCTGAGCGTCGAAGAATTGTGCCAGACGGCGGAAGAATTTTTCGCGCGTCTCAATAATTGGGATTACCTTCACTCGAAACCTTTCGCCGCCATCAACGAGACGCCGGAGCTGCTCGTCTGTTTCGCGAAGGTCGTGCAGGGGTTGAACCTGCTGCCGGGGATGACCATCCTCGACTTCGGCGCGGGGTCGTGTTGGACTTCGCGCTTTCTCAGTCAATTGGGGCTCGAAGTGATCGCGCTCGATGTCTCGGCGTCCGCGCTCAAAATCGGGCAGGAGCTATACAAGCGGCAGCCGCTCGTCGGCGACCAGCCCGCCCCGCGTTTTTTGCAGTTCGACGGATACCGCTTAGATTTGGCGGACGAAAGCGTTGACCGCATCAGTTGTTGGGACGCGTTTCACCACGTGCCCAACGCCGGGCATGTGCTCAGAGAGATGGCGCGGGTGCTCAAGCAAGGCGGCATCGCGGGCTTCTCGGAGCCCGGCCCGGACCACTCGAAAGCACCCCAGTCGCAGTACGAGATGAGGACGAATCGGGTCATCGAGAACGACATCAACATGCGCGAAATCTGGGCCGAGGCGCGGGCGGCGGGGTTCACGGACGTTCGGCTGGCGCTCTTTAACCCGAACCCGTTCCTGCTCCCTCTGGACGAGTTCGAGGCTTACCTTGACGGGCGCGACGCGGGCGAGCGCTACGTCGCGGAGACGCGCCACCAGATGCAGCACCGCAGCCTCTTCTTTCTCTTCAAAGGCGAATCCACTGCCCCGCCGGATAGCCGGCAGCGCGAGGGGCTGCTGGCCGAGCTGCGAGTCGAACCGGCGTCGGCGCGCGTCGCGGCAGGCGAGTCCGTTCGTCTCAAGGCGGTCGTCAGGAATACTGGCACAACCGTCTGGCTCCCGACCACCGCGCGCGTCGGGGCCGTACACTTCGGCGTTCACCTCTTCAACGAGCGGGGCGAGCTGCTGGACCTGGACTACTTCCGCGAGAACCTGACGCCGGGCGAGGGCCGTGAGATTCTGCCCGGCGAGACAGTCGAAATCGCCACCGAAGTCCCCGCGCCCGCCGCCGGAAAATACATCTTTCAGTGCGACCTGGTCAGCGAAGCCGTCTGCTGGTTCGAGCATAACGGGTCGCCGACAGTGCGGCTCAAGGTCGAAGTGATGTAACGCGAGTTTGATGTGTGCCGGAAATGAGCGGGGAGTGCCGAGCCTTCGCTCTCAGCCTGCGTGCGGCTTTTGACACTTGACGTAAAAGCAGTAACTTGAGTCGGCGTCATCACTCAGCAGGGGCATTCTAAATGCTTCAGCCGGGTCGAAGACGCCAGTCTCGGCGCTTTCAGGCATCGGACAAATTCCCCCGGTCTCAATCACCACAAAGCCGCCGTCCCTGAGCATCCCTGTTAATTCGTCCGGGGTATATTCGAGCTTGTGCTCGGGATGAATATACTGGTCCGGCGAATGAATCCGAGTTAATTTGCTGTTCGGAGTGTCGAGGCAAAAATAGCCGCCGGGTTTGAGCACGCGCCGCGCCTCGGCGATGGCGCTGACCGCCTCTTCCTGAGTCACATGCTCGATGCTTTCACCGGCGAAGACCATGTCGGCGATACCGTCTTCGATGACCGACAGATCGGCCATGGAGGAATGGACATACTCTATCACCCCATCATCACGAACTATTTTCCCCTCGCGAAAGTCGCGCGGGATAAACATCCGTGTGTCGAGTGGGAGGTCTACTATGATTAGCCTCCGGGCGCGATGCGGATAGCCGTGTGTGTAGAGCGCTCCTTCGGGGACGGTCGCACATGCCCCGCCTAAATCCACGATGCATTCCGCGCGCGGCAAGGTCTTGATGAACTCCTGGCGCGCCTCGTGAAGCCGGTCGGGAAACTTCGGCTCGTTGCGGGCAAGGTATTCCGGCGACTCGAAAATAGATTCAATAAATTGCTGCCGGTTGATGAGCTGTTCGTCAAGGCGCTCCCGGTAATACTGAATGCCGCCCTCGTCCGGCAGGCGGTTCAAGATCATCAGAAAGGCCAGCACTATGAAGTCGTGATGGCTAATCGTATCGAACAAATTATACCCCGCCGGACCGCGCAGCTCCTCGACAAGCCGCTTCACCTGATCTGCAAAAACAGGAGTTGACTCCTCCTTGTCAGTCGGCTCGTCGGGCAGCTCCAGGGCCAGCGTGTGGGATTGGGTCATCTCGTTGTCCATAAGTCGTCCCCAGGGTCTATTACATCTCGACAGCCTATTAAACCCTCAAGCGGCGACTTTCGCAACCTGCCGCTTTGAAGACTCAGGAGGCAGTCTTGACGAGCGAGGGGACCGCTTTCGAACCGCTTGTCTCGCCTTGCAAAAGCGAGTCAAAAGGTGGACGATGCCGATTCCGAACGGGGCAAGCTGCATAGAGTCCCGAAAGCTCATGCAAGAACTGGGCGTTTGAGAACTATGCCGGATAAACTTCCTAAAATAGCCTGGCTTTCCCCTCTCCCTCCTCAAAGAAGCGGCATCGCCCACTATAGTTATTCGCTCGTCAAAGCCCTTAAACCCTACTTCGAGATAGACCTTTATTACGCTGACGAGGCGTCGGCGGCGGTCCTCAAAAACGAGTTCGACGTTTACCCGCAGGCCGCCTTCGCGGGGCGTTATCAGAGTTACGATGAAACGGTCTACCACCTCGGGAACCACAGCGAATTTCACAGGAGCATCTATAAACTCGCGTGGAATTTCCCAGGCACGGTGGAGCTACACGACTACAACCTGGCTGCCTTCATGCACGACGCCTTCTACCGCCGAAATGATGAGCGCCTGTACGAGCAAGCGCTGATTGAAGGGTACGGCGATGAGCGGCGCGAAGCGTTTCAGGCGCTCGCGGACGGGCGCATCCCGGACCCCGCCAGGTTCCCTCTGTCGCACGCGGTGGTCGCCCGCAGCAGAAAGGCGGTCGTTCATCACAGGTGGGTCAAAACTCAGCTCGGCGGAAGCGACCACGTGGAAGTCATCCCGCTCTTCACGAGACTGAATCGCCGGCCGACGCGCGAAGAGATGGAGAGTTTTAGGAAGAAGTTTCGCATCAGGGAGACGCACTTCGTCGTCACCTGCCTGGGGTTCGTCAACGGCAACAAGCTGCCGTGGCTACAG
>DATFCB010000728.1:0-6954 GCA_035253525.1 Pyrinomonadaceae bacterium
TCCCGCTCCCAACGACAGCAATTTTCTTATGACTAAGACTAAATAAGGAGACCTCATGAAATTCGACACGAATAAATTCTGGGCCGAGTACAACAAGCAGTTCGGCCACGCCCCACACGGCCCGGAGCAGAACGCCACCGAACAGCTTCTCGGTTTCATGGAGAACGACGCGCAGCTAGAGCGTCTGGAGTGGGCCGCCTACCTGCTGGCGACCATCCGCAACGAAGTCGGCTCGAACATGCTCCCCATCAAAGAGAAAAAGGCCAAGCCGGGCTCCTACGTCTGGGAGAACTACCAGAAGAAATATTGGAACACGGGTTTTTATGGACGCGGCTATTCGCAGTTAACGCTCGAAGGCAACTACCGGCAGTTCGGCAAACTGCTGGGGATGGACCTGGTCAAAAACCCCGACTTAGTTCTGGAGCCCAAAGTCGGCTACGAGATTCTGGCGACCGGGTGCGTGCGCGGGCTCTTCCGTGGGCGGACCAAAGCCCAGGGCGGCGGCCGCTACAAGCTCGCCGATTTTCTCAATAGCAAGAAGAAGGATTACATCAGCGCGCGCCTGATCGTAAACGGCATAGCGGGTCCGCCCGCCAAGCAGGCGGCGCTCAACGTGGGCAATTACGGCGAGCAGTATGAAGCTTGCCTGCGCGCGGCCTCGGTGAGCTGAATGTGGGGCGCGCCTCGGACAACTCGAATTTGACACCACCAGCAGCAAAGAGGACACGAACGAAGTAATTATGAGTACCGTCATCGAAAACCCAGCAGAGCAGGACAAGCACCTGGAAGAGCTTGAGACCGTCACGATCCGCTTCGCCGGCGACTCCGGCGACGGGATGCAGTTGACGGGCACGCAGTTTACGAACACCTCGGCCGTCGTCGGCAACGACATCTCCACGCTGCCGGACTTCCCCGCTGAGATTCGCGCGCCCGCAGGCAGCCTGCCGGGCGTCTCGGGCTTTCAACTGAACTTCTCCAGCCAGGACATACGCACGCCCGGCGACCAGCCGAACGTGCTCATCGCCATGAACCCCGCCGCGCTCAAGGTCAACCTCCCGGACCTCGAAGAAGGCGGGACTCTCATCCTCAACACGGACGAGTTCACGCCCGGCAACCTTGAGCACGCAGCGTACAAGTCGAACCCCCTGGAAGACGACTCGCTCAAGGGCTACCGCGTCCACCGTCTCCCCATCACGACGCTCAACATGAACGCGCTCAAGGGCAACGTGGAACTGTCGCGCAAGGAGATGGACCGCTGCAAGAACTTTTTCGCGCTCGGGGTGCTCTACTGGCTCTACGACCGCCCGATGGACGCGACGCTCAACTGGATTCGGGCCAAGTTCTCCAAGAACCCGGAGGTGATGAAGGCGAACGAAATCGCCTTGAAGACCGGCTACAACTTCGCCGACACGACCGAAGTTTTCACCACGCACTACACCGTCAAGAAGGCGCAGATCGCGCCGGGCAACTACCGTAAGATCACGGGCAACGAGGCGACGGCGATAGGCTTCATCGCCGCCTCGCAGCTCTCTGGCCGGCCGCTCTTCTACGGCTCATACCCGATCACGCCCGCCTCCGACATCCTGCACGAATTGGCCCGGCACAAGAATTTCGGCGTCAAGACGTTTCAGGCCGAGGACGAGATCGCCGCCGTCTGCGCGGCCATCGGTGCCAGCTTCACCGGGCAGATAGGCTTGACCGGCACATCCGGCCCCGGCGTCGCCCTCAAACAGGAGGCCATCGGGTTGGCCGTGATGACGGAGTTGCCGGTGGTCATCATCAACGTCCAGCGCGGCGGGCCTTCGACGGGCCTCCCGACAAAGACGGAGCAGGCGGACCTCTTCCAGGCCGTCTGGGGCCGCAACGGCGAGTGTCCCGCAATCGTCGTCGCGCCCGCCACGCCCGCCGACTGTTTTCACATGGCGGTCGAGGCCGTGCGCCTGGCCTTCAAATACATGACGCCGGTCTTCTATCTCTCGGACGGATATCTGGCGAACGGCGCGGAGCCGTGGGCTGTGCCAAAAGTGGAAGACCTGCCGAAGATTGAGATCAAGTTCGCGACCGACCCGACCAACTTCATGCCCTATGCGCGCGACGAGGAGACGCTCTCGCGCCCGTACGCGATTCCAGGCACGCCCGGCTTAGAGCACCGCGTCGGCGGCATAGAGAAGCAACACCTGACGGGCAACGTCAACTACGACCCTGACAACCACCACTTCATGGTCAAGTTACGTCAGGAGAAGGTTGACCGCGCGGCCACGGACATCCCGCCGGTCGAAGTCTTCGGGGAGAAGACGGGCAAGGTCCTGGTGCTCGGCTGGGGCTCGACCTACGGCTCAATCACCTCGGCCGTCGAGAAGTTGCAGCGCGAAGGCAAGTCGGTGTCGAGCGCGCACCTCAGGCACCTCAACCCCTTCCCGAAGAACCTGGGCGAAGTGCTTAGCAGCTTCGAGACGGTCATCATCCCCGAAATGAATCTGGGCCAACTCTGCACGATGATTCGCGCCAGGTATCTGGTTGACGCCGTCCCCTTCTCGAAGGTCAAGGGCCGCCCCTTCCAGATTCGCGAAATCATGCGGAAGGTCGAAGAGTATTTGTAAGAACGGAAAAAGAGGAATAACGATGAGTACGAACGGTAACGGAACAAACGGGGATGGGCACAAGGACAATGCGGAGGCGGCCGCTTCGCCCGAGCCTTACGCTGGTTCGATGGCGGCGGGCGAGGTCGCGCCGCCCCCTGTGAAGTTGACGAAGGCAGACTTCGTGTCGGGCCAGGAGGTCAGATGGTGCCCGGGCTGCGGCGACTACTCGATCCTGAACAACGTGCAGAAGGTGATGCCGGAACTGGGCATCCCGCGCGAGAAGATCGTCTTCGTCTCAGGCATCGGCTGCTCGTCGCGCTTCCCCTACTATATGAACACCTACGGTTTTCACGGCATACACGGCCGCGCGCCCGCGATTGCGACCGGCATCAAGGCCGCGAACCCCGAACTCTCGGTCTGGGTCATCACGGGCGACGGGGACGCGCTGTCAATCGGCGGCAACCACTTCATGCACGCCATCCGCCGCAACCTGGACATGAACTACATTCTCTTCAACAACCGCATCTACGGGCTGACGAAGGGACAGTACAGCCCCACGTCCGAGCTGGGCAAGAAGACTAAGTCAACGCCGATGGGCGTGATTGACTATCCCTTAAACCCGCTCTCGGTCGCCATTGCCAGCGAAGCCACGTTCGTCGCGCGCTCGCTCGACATAGATGTCAAACACCTCGGCACGACCGTCCAGGCGGCGGCCCGACACAAGGGCGTCTCCTTCGTGGAGGTCTATCAGAACTGCAACATCTTCAACGACGGCGCGTTCGATTACTTCGCGGAGCGGAGCGTGCGCTCGGATAACATGATTTATCTTGAGCACGGCAAGCCCATGATCTTCGGCAAGAACCACGACCGCGGGATACGCATGAACGGCGCGCACCCGGAGGTCGTCCAGTTGGGGAGCGAGACGGGCCTGAACGAGAACGACCTGCTCGTCCACGACATCTACCTCAAGGACCCGTCGGTCGCCTTCATGCTCGCCCGCATGGAGCAGCCCAATTTCCCGCAGCCCGTCGGCATCTTCCGCGCGGTGGAGCGCGCCACCTACGAAGACATGATGTCCGACCAGATAGAAGCCGCCGTAGCGAAGTCCGGCCCCGGCAGCCTGGAGAAGCTCATCAACAGCGGCGACATGTGGACGGTGGAATAAGGGATGAGGGATGAGGGATGAAGTAAAGACAGGGAGCTTTTATTTCATCCCTCATCCCTCATCCCTTAGGAATCGGAGTGAAACGACGAATGCTTTGTCCTTCCTGTGGTTTCGACAATCTTGAGGGGATGGATCGCTGCGAGAACTGCATGAAGTCTCTGCGCGACCTGGACGTGCCGCGCCCCGAAGCGACCGCCGGGCTGGTGCGCTCGGTGATGGAAGACAACTTGAGCCGCCTGGCTATGACCGACACCTTGATGGCGCGGCCCGATGAGCCCGCGCTCGAAGTCGCGCGCCGGATGAAGGAGGCGCACACGGGCTGCGCGCTCGTCCTGGACGATGGCGGCAAGCTCGTGGGCATCTTCACCGAGCACGACGTGCTCCGCAAGTTGGTCGGGGGAAGTGACGCCGCAGCCGAGGGGGTGACCGTCGGCCAACTGATGAGCAGGAACCCGGAGTCGCTGCGCGAGACCGATTCGGTCGCCGCCGCGCTCAACAAGATGGCGATGGGGCGCTATCGCCACGTCCCCGTCGAGCGCGGCGACGGCGGCTACTCCGTCGCCTCAATCAAAAACGTCCTGAGCTACATCGCGCGCGAAGACTGGTAAGTCCAATTTCAAGCTGAAAGAGAGCGCCTGCGTGAACAGATGCGTGTTCACGCGGGCGCTCTCTTTATCTGCCGGCAGCGGGTGACGAAGCGCACGGCGCGTCACCTGCGGACGGTCTTATTTCGCCGTCGGCTCGCGCACCGTGGCCTCATCGCGCGACCACCTGTTGTCTGTGAAGAGGTCTTCGTCGTGGGCGGGGGCCGAGATGCCGGCCATCCGCGCGAACAGGTTTTCGTAGAGGTCCACGATGCGCTCCCAGTCGTAATACTTCTTGACGCGCTCCTGCGCGCGCAGGCGGTAGGTGCTCACGAGCGACCCGTCCCGCAGGACGCGCTGAAGCTGCGCGGCCAAATCCGCTTCGTCCGCGTACGAAAGCCCCGCGTCGCCGACCGCCTCCACGTTCTCTGGCGTCGCGAGCGTCAACACGCAGTTGCCGTAACCCATCGCCTCTAAGAGAGCCGGGTGTGTGCCGCCGACCTCAGTCGCGTGGACGTAGCAATAGGCGTTCTGCTGTAACGCGCGGTAGTCCTTGCCGAAGACGAAGCCCGTAAACACGATGCGCTTGTCGCCGCGCGCGCGCTCGCGCAGTTCCTGTATGTACTCGTGCGCGTAGGGCGCGTCGCCGACGACCAGCAGCTTGTGCGCCGTGCGGACCTTCTTGAAGGCTTCGATGACGAGGTGCGCGTTGTTCTCCGGCTCAAGGCGCGAGACGTAGAGCACGTAACGATTCGGCTCCACCCGCCAGTGGCGCACCGCCGGGTCCGGCCGCCGCTCGACCTCCGCGCCGTAGGCGATCATGGTCGAGGGCGCGTTGTAGCGTGCCTGATAGTACTCCTGTATGACGCGCGCGTCCGTGACGATCTCGTTCGGGAGAAACGTCGCGAGGCGCTCGGCCAGGCGATAGTAGTTGCGGCCGAGCCAGTTCCACTTCTTGCGCTTGTGTTCGAGTCCGTCAACGTTGATGGCGACGGGCGTGCCGACGACTCTCAAGAGCGGAGCGAAGGGCGCGTTGGCGGCGTTACAGATGAGCGCGGCGTCGTAACGCTCTGGCATGCTGTAGAGCGCGGAGAGGAAGGCATGTACGACCGTGTCCAGGTACTTGTGCCGGATGGTGGGCAGCACCTTGAGGCGTACGCCGTGGTATTCGAGCTGGCGCGGGGAGACGTAGTGCGCGCGACAGTAGACGGTCACGTCGTGGCCGCGCCTGACCAGACGCGTCGAAAGATGCTCGGCGAAAGTCTCAAACCCGCCGTAGCTGGCGGGCACTCCGCGTGTTCCCAGGATCGCTATTCGCATTTTTGAAGGGATGAGGGATGAGGGATGAGGGATGAATGAAAGCCCGTCGAGTTAGCTATTCGGTGAGCAATTCACTCAACCCATTTCATCCCTCATCCCTCATCCCTCATCCCTCCCTTATGGCTCTTTCGTACGCCTTGAGTGTCAGGCGCGCCGTCTCGCGCCAGGTGAATTGTCGCGCGCGCTCAAGGCCGGCGGCGCGAAGTCGGGCGCGCAAATCGCTGTCGTCAATCAGGCTCGCGACGGCCGACGCCAGGGCGCTCTCGTCAAAAGGGTCAACGAGGAGGCCGGCTCGTCCGACGACCTCCGGCAAACTCGTGCGATTCCCTACGACGACCGGCGCACCGCACTGCATCGCCTCCAGCGGCGGCAGGCCGAAGCCCTCGAAGTATGACGGGTAGACGAAACAGAGCGCCCCCGCATACAGTGCCGGCAAATCCTTCTCAGATACGTAACCCGTCATGACAGTGAGGTCCCCGAGGCCGTTCTCTTCGATGGCGCGGAGCGTCTCCCCGTAAAGCCAGGCGCGTTTGCCAACCAGAACTAGTTTAGGAAGATTAGCCTGTGGGCGCGCGCGGCGCAAGCCCGCGTAAGCCCTGATGAGGTGGGCCAGATTTTTTCGCGGCTGGATGGAGCCGACCGTCAGGACGTAGTCGCCCTCTAGGCGGTAAAGCTCGCGGACGCGCCTGATTTCCGCCTCGTCGTGGACGGGCGCGAAATGTGCGGGCGCGGCAAGCGGAGTGACTGTGACGCGCTCGTGGGCGAGATTGTAAGTCTCGCAGATGTCGCGGCGCGTGTGCTCTGAAGGGACTATCACCTGGGCGGCAGAGCGCGCCGTCCGGCGCACCGTCAGTCGAAGCTGCGCTCGGCTACGGCGCTTGAAGGTTTCCGGCAGGTGCTCGAACGAAAGGTCGTGTATGGTGGCGACGACGGGGCAAGGCGCGAGCGGCGGCGCAGTGTACTGCACGTGAAGTAAGTCAACGGGCCGGCGGCGCAACTCCGCCGCAAGCGTCAAGGGGATGCGCACGAGCGGCGTGTGCGGCCACGTCCTGCGGACCGTGACGTGCGGCCAGCGGTTCTCGAAACGCTCCACGGCCTCGCGCTTCGTAACGTAGAGCGTGTAACGATTGACCGTATCAAGGTCGGCCAGGGCTTCGATTAAATTCGTGATGTAACTCTCGTTGCCCGCTAATCCTGTGCCGACCGAGTGAGCGTCAATGGCGATGTGCAGTGCTGAGTCGTCAGCCCGTCGCCGTCGTCCTTCACCCTGGCGTTTCATCTTCCATATCCTTGCAGCTCAGGA
>DATFCB010000729.1:0-4502 GCA_035253525.1 Pyrinomonadaceae bacterium
GCGCAAAGACGCAAAGGGGTTGAGTCTTTACTTTGTCAATCTCTCGCGCGGCGGTCGGTCTCTTCGAGGACTGTGCCAAAATTTTTGCCGCTGAGGTTGAAGCCGGTGTAGACGTGGCCTTTGGCCCCGATTCTCGCGCCGCGCGACGGGACGCCGCGCCGCGTGACGACCCATATCTTGCCCGTCCCGTCGTCCAGTTCGTATGCGCCCGTGCCGAGCGCGCCATAAGAGTCCGTCACGGTCCCCGCGATGCCGACCTCTTTGTTCTGATATCTGTCAGGGTCGGCCAGGATTTTGTTGACTGACTGGCGCTCCGGGCAGGCCGTGAAAAGAAACGTTCCCGTGAGGAGAAGTAAAGACAGGCTGACTCGGCTAACTCGCATCGCGTCTCCTTTGAGTTCTTAATTCTCTTTCGGCGGGAGAGCGGAAAGATGATACCAAAAAAGTGGTCAGTGGTCAGTGGTCGGTGGTCAGTCAAAAGAAAGACAAAAAAGCAGCCAGCGTGATTAGCGCGGCTGCTTTTTTTAACTGACCACTGACCACTGTTCTTACTTCCCGTACCAGCCTATCGGCTTGCCCGAGAGGTCAACCCAGACGCTCTTGACCTGCGTGTAGAGTTCGAGAGCGTGCTTGCCCATTTCGCGGCCGTAGCCGGATTGTTTGAAGCCGCCGAAGGGCGAGGCGGCATTGAACATGTTGAAGGTATTGATCCAGATGGTCCCGGCGTGGATGTCTCTGGCGAAGCGGTGCGCGCGGACAATGTCGCGCGTCCAGATGCCTGCCGAGAGGCCGTAGATGGTCTCGTTGGCCTGCTTGATTAAGTCTTCCTCGTCCGTGAAGGTGATGACGGAAGTGACCGGCCCGAAAATCTCTTCCTGGGCCACGCGCATCTGGTTATTGACTTCGCCGAAGATGGTCGGCTGGAAGAAGTAGCCCTTCTGGAAATCGCCTTCGAGTTCGGGCGGGCAGCCACCCGTCAAAACGCTCGCGCCCTCTTCACGCGCGATGTCAACGTAGCCCTTGATGCGGTTAAGTTGCTCCTCTGAAACCTGCGGCCCCATGTGCGTGCCCGCGTCCGTCGGGTCGCCGACCTTGACTTTCTGCGCCTTCTCTTTGAAGCGGTCCAGAAATTCGTCCTTGATCTCTTCCGAGAGGAAGAGGCGCGAGCCTGCGCAACAGACCTGCCCCTGGTTGAAGAAGATGCCCATCATCGCGCCGTTGACCGCCTGCTCCATGTCCGCGTCGGCGAAGACTATGTTCGGGGCCTTGCCGCCCAGCTCCAGAGAGACTTTCGTCAGATTGTCAGCCGCCGCGCGGGCAATGATCTTGCCGACTTCGGTCGAGCCCGTGAAGGCTATCTTGTCAATCCCTGGGTGCGCGGCGAGCGACGCGCCGGCCGTCTCGCCGTAACCCGGCACGATGTTGACGACGCCATCCGGGAACCCTGCCTCCTGAATCAGACGGCCCAACTCCATAGCGTTGACGGGCGTCTGCTCCGCGGGCTTCAGAACTATCGTGTTGCCTGCGGCGAGCGCGGGCGCGAGTTTCCAGGCGGCCATCAGGAGCGGGAAGTTCCAGGGGATGATCTGCCCGCAGACGCCGATTGGCTCGCGCAAGGTGTAATTGAACATCTGCCCCGGCACGGGGATGGTCTCGCCTTCGATCTTCGTGGCGTAGCCCGCGAAGTACTCGAAGTTTTCCACGACCTGCGGCAGGTCAACATACTGCGATTCGCGTATGGGCTTGCCGTTGTCCGCGGTTTCGAGCGCGGCCAGTTCCTTCGAGTTCTCCTCGATGAGTTGTGCCAGTTTGTAGAGCAGCCGCCCGCGGTCGCGCGCGCTCATCTTTGACCACTTACCCTCGTAGGCGCGGCGCGCGGCCTGGACGGCCTTGTCCACGTCAGCCTTGTCGGCTTCGGCGACTTCGGCGAGCGTCTGGCCCGTGGCGGGGTTCGGCGTCGTAAAAGTTTTCCCAGACTCTGCGTCCACCCATTGACCGTCTATGAAAAGTTGGTACTTGCGCGGCTGGTCTGAGGCCGCTGGCTGTACGGAAGACATAATCTTGCTCCTCTGTGGTTTGATTAATTCGACAAGTTTTCGTGGCCCGGATTCGAGGAATACTCTATCACCCGACCACGGCGAAAGTCCAAACGGCAGAGACGCGGCTTTTCCGTTGACCCTGGGGCCGCGTCTGTCTTATTGTTTGGGCCACAAGGCAGCCCCAACAATCCCGACACACGACCTCTCCTGGTCGTCCCGTAGCGCACCCAGAGCGACGGGGCGAGATTAGTCTTTCCAGGTCGTAGCGCTCACGCGCAAGGTCGAGCAGCAGCAGGCTCGACTCAACCGCGTGAGCCGCGCGCTCAAGGGAGGCGCGGCGCGCACAAGTAGTTAGTCGAGGTGAAGAGTGCGATTTTTAGCCTTCGCCGTTCCCAGGCTCTTCCATCTTTTCGTCTGCCGCGTAGCGCAAATCGCGGTCGCCCGTGATCTCGTCCCAGTCGTAGCCGAGGTGGCTGCTGAAGCGGTGCAGTTGCGCCTCCCACTCCTCGCGCCGCGCGCGGTAATACTCCCACGCGGCCGTCTCGTCGGCGCGCGTCCTGATGCCCGTCTCTTTCAACTGCGCGAGCGTCTGCTCGAACCGCTGCCGCCAGCGCCGCGACTCCTCGAAGGGCGTTTCTCTCTTGCGCCGCTTCGCGCGCCGCTCCAATTCCAGTGAGGCGAGCAGCGCGCGCAAGACGTGGCGCGAGCTGGCTTCGAGCGTGCGCACCTCCGGGTGGTTGACCGTCTCCGCGTACTCATCGTCGTCGAGGCACGAGCGAATCACCGCGCAGATTTCGAGCGAGAGAAAGAGCATCCGCGGCAAGCTCTTGTAAACTTCGCGCGGGTGAAAATAGTGTATGACGGGGTGCTCGACGTGCGATTCAAGAAGCCCCTGTATGTCGCGCGTCGCCATGCGCATCGTCGTCGTCAGGCCGTAGAAGCGGCCCGCGACGAAATGATGAACGATGAAGGCCGCGACGTTCGCGCCCTCCTCCGCCTGGTGGTAAAAAGAGATGGCGACGGCGCGCTTGCGCTCCAACGCGCGGTAGACCGTAATCAGGTAAGTGATGGCGAGCGAGATGAGGGCGAAGCCGGACGCCGACTCGAAAAGGGCCGTCAGCCGCATCCCCGTTGTGCGCGGCGCGATGTCGCCGTAGCCCACGGTCGTCAGCGTGACGCCGCTGAAATAGAGCGAAGTCATCCAGGGCGAATCCGTCATCTCCACTCCCGGCTGGACGCTGAAATTCGCGGGCATGCGCGGGTAGTAGATGAAGGCGAAGCCCAGGACCAGGAGCGCTATGAAAACGATGATGAGGAGCGGCAAAAGCGTCGGCCCGACCACGTTGAGCACCCGGTGGCGTCGCTGGCGCGAGAACCTGAAGGCGACGAACCGCGCCGCGCGCCAGATAGTACGGTTCAGCGTCTCGCCAATCGGCCCGGAACGCCCCCGCGCGTGCAGGATGGTCGCGTAAACGTCGTACACGACCAGCAGCAAAATGCTCAGGCCCAGGACCGTAAAGAGAGCGGTACGCATATAAGCAGGAGTCAGAATTCAGAATTCAGGAGGAATGAAGCCCAGAGCCGCTGTCACAGATTTTCTTTTCTTCTGACTCCTGCCCTTCACTATTCTTTCATCAACTGGCGCAGCACGTAAGGCAGGATGCCGCCGTGCTGGTAGTAATCAACCTCAATCGGCGTGTCAATCCGGAGCGTGACGGGAACCTCTTCGGCCTCACCATTCGTGCGGCGGATGACGAGTGTTAAGTCCTGCTGCGGGCGGACTGTGCCATTTTCGAGGCCCGTGATGTCGAAGACCTCTGTGCCGTCGAGCCGGAGCGAAGCGGCGTCCGTGCCCTCCTTGAACTGCAAGGGCAGGACGCCCATACCGACGAGGTTGCTGCGGTGTATGCGCTCGAAGCTCTGCGCGACGACGGCGCGCACGCCCAGCAGTTTAGTCCCCTTCGCGGCCCAGTCGCGCGAGCTGCCCGTGCCGTACTCCTGGCCCGCGATGACGACGAGCGGGATGCCCGCCGCCTGGTAATGGACGGACGCGTCGTAGATGCTCATCGGTTCATTGACGGGTTGCAGGATGGTGACGCCGCCCTCCGTGCCTGGGACCATCAAATTCTTAATGCGGACGTTGGCGAACGTGCCGCGCACCATCACCTGATGGTTGCCGCGCCGCGAGCCGTAGGAGTTGAAGTCTTCGACGTGGACGCCGCGCAGTTGCAGATAGCGCCCGGCGGGCGACTTCGGCTTGATGGCGCCGGCCGGCGAGATGTGGTCGGTCGTCACCGAGTCGCCGAAGATGGCGAGCGGGCGCGCGCCCCGGATGTCGCAGAACTCGCCCGGCTCCATCGAGAACCGCTCGAAGTAGGGCGGCTCCTGGATGTAGGTTGACTGCGACTCCCACTGGTAGACCTCGCCCGCGACCGAAGGGATTTCGTTCCAGAGCGGGTTCTG
>DATFCB010000730.1:0-6011 GCA_035253525.1 Pyrinomonadaceae bacterium
CTTTTAACTGACCACTGACCACCGACCACTGACCACTGATTTACAAAGAGCTTCCGAGTTTGCGGCGCAGCTCCTGCCGGCCGCGCGAGAGTCTCGATTTCACAGTGCCGACGCTGATTTCGAGCGTCGTGGCAATCTCCTCGTAGGTCAGCCCTTCCACGTCGCGCAGGACGACGACCTCGCGGTAAGAGCGGCCGAGGCTGCGGAGCGCGCGTCGCAGGACCGCTTCACGCTCGCGCATCAGCGTCTCCTGCTCGGGGCTCGCGCCCCTGTCGCGCAGGAGCGCTTCCAAAGGCTGCGCGTCCGGCCCCGAGGTCGCGTCGAGCGAGACGGTCGCGTCCCGCCGCCGCCTGCGCCACCAGCGCCAGCGGTTGCGCGCCTGGTTGAGCGCGATCCGGTAAATCCAGGTTTTCAAATCCGCGTCGCCGCGAAAACGGTCTATGCTCTGGAAGACGCGCAGGAAAGTCTCCTGCGTCAGATCGCGCGCCTCCTCGGGGTCTTCCGTCAGGCGGTAGAGCAGGGCGTAAACTTCGCCGGAGCGCTCCTGCACCAATCGGTCGAAGGCTGCTGTCTCGCCCGCCCGGAGCCTTTCAATGAACTGCGTCTCGCCGCCCAGAGCGCGCGCGTCTGTTGGGGTCGCCGCGGCAACCTGCTCCAACTCCTGCCCGCGGAGGGCGATAGGCTCTCCGTAGCTCACGCGTGTCCTCCAGCGGCGGGAAGCGTCCCTGAAGAACACTGTCGCTTCCCGGACAGTCGCAACATTAGACCCCACTTGTTCGACCTTTGTTCCACAATCTTTTGAGGGATGAGGGCGGAGGGATGAGGGATGAAATAAAAGCTGTTTGTCTTCACTTCATCCCTCATCCCTCCGCCCTCCGCCCTTCGTTAGATGAAGGTGACTGGCGTTTTAGTTCGCGTGGATGGTCGGCCGCGCGTCCTCTGCGTGTCCGGCGCGCGCGAGCGTAACACGCTGTCAGTCAACCGTCAAACTGCTTTCAAGTGGCTTGCTTGACAAGCTCTCTTGGCGACCGCTAGAGTGTTCCATTCGGTTTAACCGCCAGAAAATGAACGCGTCTCACCATGCGTTCTTGCGAGAGGAAAAAGCAGTGGCAAAGTATAAGAAGAAGCGCGCCCGCGAGCTGAAACACGACAAGTTTCGTGACACGACGATGGGCCTGGTTGACCGCGCCTCCCACCGTATGGAAGGCAAAGGCCGTAAAATCCTTTACGCGTTGGGGGCGCTCGTGGCCGTCGGCCTGATCGTCTGGGGCTTTACGGCCTGGCGCGGGAGCAAGTCCGCCGCGGAGAGCCATGCCCTGGGCCGCGCCATCAAGATTATGGAAACGACCGTCGTCGCCGAGCCCGTGCCGGGCTCGACTGCCCCGTCGTTCCGCACCGAGAAGGAGCGCGCGCAGAAGGCCGTCGAGGAGTTTCAGAAAGTGGCACAGACTTACGGCGGCTCGACCGGCGAGCGAGCGCGCTATTTCGCCGCCACGCAGCAACTGATTCTCGACCGCGCCAAGGGCGCGAGCGAACTCGAAGCTCTCACCAAGAGCAGCGACGCGGATGTCTCCACGCTCGCCAAGTTCGCGCTGGGGCAGGTCAAAGACGGCGACGGCAAGTACGAAGAGGCCGCGGCAATCTACAGCGACCTCGCGAAACAGAACGGCACGATCATCACGCCCGACACGGCCAACCTGCGCCTGGCAATCGCCTATTCAAAGCTCGGCAAGAAGCAGGAGGCCGCCGATATTCTCTTCAAGATCGCCGAGACGGCACGCCAGGCCAAAGGCAAGGACGGCAAGCCCGCGCCCCAGTCGGCCGCCGCGCGCATGGCCGCGCAGGAGCTGGAAAAGCTAGACCCGGCCCGCTTCGCCCAACTGACGCCGCCGGCCCTGCCGGGCAATCTACCAATGTAAAGGCAGAATCCAGAATCCAGAATCCAGGAGCCAGAATGAAAAGAAAATCAGAAGTGGTTCTCAGCCTTATCCATTCTGGATTCTGACTCCTGGATTCTGGATTCTGCCTTTCATGGATAATCTGACTCACTCGCTGGTCGGACTCGCCGCTGCCAAGGCCGGGCTTGAGCGTCTCTCGCCGGGGGCGACCGTCCTTTCCGTGCTGGCGGCCAACGCGCCGGACCTGGACATCCTGGCAACGCTCGGCGGCAAGTGGTACTACCTGCATCACCACCGCGGCATCACCCATTCCATCGTCGGCACGCTCAGTCTAGCGCTCTTCATCCCCGCACTCTTCTACGCCGTTGATTTGCTCGTCAGCCGGATTCGCAAGCGGCGGCCGCGCGTCCGCTTCCTGGGCCTGCTCGTCGTCTCCCTGGTCGTGAGCGCGAGCCACCCTGTGATGGATTGGACGAATAACTACGGCGTTCGTCCGTTTCTGCCCTGGGACGGACAGTGGTACTACGGCGATCTGGTCTTCATCGTTGACCCCTGGCTCTGGTTGGTGGTCGGCGGCGCGGCCTTCGTGCTGACCTCCGCGAAGCGTTGGCAGGTGATTTTCTGGGCCGCCCTCGCGCTCGTCGTGACGGGACTCTTCCTCTTTGCGCGCCTCGAAAACTGGGGGCTGCTTCATCCGAATTTTTTCCGCGCGCTGTGGGTCGCGGGCGTCGTCGGTTTGGTCGTCGTCCGCGTGACGCGGCTCGTCCAGCCCTGGGGGAGCAGGGTCGCGCTCGCCGCGCTCGCTTTCGTCGTCGTCTACTGGGGCGGGCTGGCAATCGCTCACCGCCGCGCGCTCTCCGAGGCCGAGGCCGTCTTGTCAGCGTCTTTGACGCCGCGCGGCGAAAGCGCGGCCCGCGTGGCGGCGATGCCGACTTTGGCGGACCCCACGCGCTGGCTCTGCGTCGCGGAAACAGAGCGCGCGACCTACCGCTTCTTCATCTCCATCGTTGACGGCGCGAGCGCCATCTCGGGCGAACTGGCGCGCTTTGAAAAACCACAGGGCAGGGAAGCCGCCGCTGTGGCCCAGGCGTCTTCGGATGAGCGCGCTCAAATCTTCCTCGACTTCGCGCGCTTCCCCGCGACGCGCGTCGCCGGAGATTGTTTGAGTGAATTGCTCGTACAATTCGCCGACATACGCTACACTGAACCAGGCACACCGCGCGGCGGAACTTTCTCTCTGGAAGTGCCTGTGGCGTGCGATTCGTTGGTCGAGGATTAAAGAGTGAGCGAAACGACACCGACGGCAATCCCTGGGGCAGTGGCCGACGCCGCGCAAGAGCGCATCGCCGGACGGCCCGCGCGCCGCGCGCGACTCGCCAGCGTGCGCGTCTCGCCCGGAGGCTATCTCGCCGTCTCGTGCATCATGACGTTCCTCGCCGCGCTGCTCCTGCGAGCGAATCACGACCTGGCCGCGCTCACGGTCGCCGGGCTCGCCTGGGTCCTGACGCCGATTCTCGCCTTCACAGACCGCATCAGTTTCGACGGCCACACGCTCGCGCGTCGCGGGCTGGTCCCGCTCTTCATCAGATTGGTCGGGGGGCGCAAGCTGCGCCTCGGCGTCGAAGAGATCGAGCGCGTCGAAACTTCCGCCGTCAGGACGCTCCGGCGCAACGGGCGCGTCCGCTACCGCTACCGCAGCGAGGTCGCAGGCCGCGGCAATACTTTCATCTTCGCTTCGGGCGGCAATTCCTACAGGCAGATGGTGCGCACGCTCTTCCCCTTGCTCGGCTACGACAAGGTGGACGCGCGCTCGTCGGAGCTGCGCGACTACCTGACCGACGCGCAGACCTTGAGGATGAACGCGGAGTTGTTGCGCATCGCGCCGCCGGACGTTTTGGAGGGCACGACCTCGGACCTCGGGCGCGGGGCCAAAAAGGAGCTTCGTCAACAGCGCGTCGAAGGACAAACGCCTTCCGCGATTGACGTAGAGCGCGGGCGGCTGCTTCGCCTGGCCGCCAACGAGTTGCGCGCCGCCGGTCGGCTCAGGGAGTCGGAAGAAGCCTTCCGCCGCGCGTTCCTGGTCATCCCGAACGACGGCTGGCTCGTCTACGAATTCGCGCGTTTCCTGCGCTCGCAGGCCGGGGCGACGCGCGACATGCGGCTCTTACAGCGCGCGCGCGCCTGTTTGCGCCTGGCCCTGCGCCGCGCCGACAATGATGCCGCGCTGCTCTCGCGCATCGGCGAGAGTTTCTACGAGTACGGCGAGTTGCAGCAGGCGACGCGCGCCTTCATGGGCGCGCTCGAAGCGAACCCGCGCGCCTTCCGCGCCGAAATTGGGCTGGCCGAAGTCGCGCTCCGCAACGGCAAGCTCGCGCACGTCATACACCATTACGACGCGGCAGCGCGCATCGCGCCCGACGAGTCGCTGGCGGCCCGCGCGCGCCGCGAAGCAGACTACTACAGCCGTCTCAACGACGACGACGATTACCTGGCAACGGAGTTGCGGCGCATAGGCTGGCTACAGCACTTGCAGCGCGCGCGCCGTCTCGCCGCGCGGATGACGCTCGCCAGCATACTGCTCGCGCTCCTCGGCCCCTCCTTCGACGAGTCAATCGAAGGCGTCGGCTGGTCCCTGGCCTCCTCCTCGCTCCTCGCCTGGCTCCTCGTCGCCCTCGCCCTGCACTACCTCGCGGCGAGAAGAAAACCGGAATAAAGCCGTAAATCGTAAATCGTGAATCGTAGATCGTCAGAGAATTACCGTCCGACGATTTACGATTCACGATTTACGATTTACGGCTTTTAACTATTCTTCCTTCTTGTAACTATTCTTCCTTCTTGCGCGGGGTTGCGGCTTTCTTGCCGGTTGTCTTGCGCGTTGTGGCCGCGCCGTTCTCTTTCTTTGCGCCCTTGGCGGTTTTGGACTTGGGCGAGACGACCGATTCGACGATCTCGGAGACGGCTGCGGCGGCGTCGCTCACGATCTCACCGACTCCCGAGATGATGCCCGAGCCGATGCTGTCCGAAGATGCCCCGGCGGCGGCGGCGGCGGCGCGCGCCGGTTCGTTCGACGGCGCGGGATTCAAGAGCGCGTCCCAGCGGTAGAGCGGCTCCGTGCGCGGCTCTTCCAGGCGCTTGAAGATTAAGTTCGTGACGGCGTTCGTCACCCAGTTGTGATAGAACTCGCCGACCGAAACCAATTCCGCGTCCGGCGCGGGATTCATGAAGTCAATCGCGTAGGGCACGCCGTCCTTGATCGCGAACTCGACCGTGTTGATGTCGTAGCCGAGCGCGCGGCAGAGCGTGCGCACGTCGTTGACGATGCGCTCGGCCAGTTCCGCCGTCAGGTAGTTCGGGTCGTTGATGTACTGCTCGCCCGATAGGTAAGGCTTCGTCGGGTCGTAGGGCATGATCATCACTTCTTCCTGTCCTATGCAGTAGCAGCGGACGAACTGGTCGAAGTGTATGAACTCCTGCAACGTCATGCAGAGCGTGCCCGTCTGGTCGTACTCGGCCCAGAGTTCTTCGAGCGTGTTGACGCGCGAGACGTTCTTCCAGCCGCCGCCGTCGAAGGGCTTCAGGATGGCGGGTAGCCCCGTGTACTCCACGATGCCCTCCCAATCGAGCGGGAACTCAAGGTTACGCAAACTCTCGTTCGTGATGCCGGGAATGTAATCTTTCTGCGGGAGCAGGACCGTCTTCGGGATGGCGACGCCGAGCTTGCGGGCCAGCGAGAAGTTAAAGAACTTGTCGTCGGCCGACCACCAGAACGGGTTGTTGATGACGTAGGTGCCTTCAAGCGCGGCCCGCTTGAGCGTGGCGCGGTAGAACGGGACTTCGTGCGAGATGCGGTCAACGATGATGTCGTACTCGCGCTCGTGGTCGTAGCGCACGCCGTCGAGCTTGATGTATTCGGCGACCACCTCGCCCTCGCCGCGCTCGTTGATGCTGCGGATCAGGGCGTCCGGGAAAGTCACCTCGCGGCCCACCAGGATTCCAACTTTTTTCATATCAGGGATGCGTCCTTTCAAATTACGAGCGCGGGCCGCGTGCGGAAAAAAGGGATGATTTTATGACCGTCCGCCACTGTTGACTTCCCCGCTCATCTGGAAAACC
>DATFCB010000731.1:0-4394 GCA_035253525.1 Pyrinomonadaceae bacterium
CGACACATGACGTCAGAGCAGCGGACTGGGCCGCGCTACCTCGCCTCCTTGCTGGTGCGCGCCGAGTGGGATACGGAAGATGGGGCGCACGTCGTCGCGGAGGGGACGACGGAGAACGTCGGCCCGGAGGGCGCGCTCGTCCATTTGCAGCGCGAGTTGCCGGACGTGGGCAGCCGCGTGCAGTTGATGGTGCTCAGCGAGGACGGGATGAAGCTGCAAGTCGTGACGGAGGTCTTGCGCCTTGAGCGCAACGCGGCCTACCCGCTCGCCGCGCTGCAACTGCTGGGCGCGTCCGACGAGTGGCGCGGCGTGGTCTGGGAGCCTGCCGCCCCGCGCGTCGTCCAGCCGAACGAGGACGAGGAGGGCGAAGACGAAGACGAAGTAACGAATTAAAGGGATGAGGGATGAGGGATGAAATAAAAACTGTCTTTCTTTTCTTCATCCCTCATCCCTCATCCCTCAAGTGGAGGTGGCTATGTTTGACTCTCAATTGCAGTCCAGCCTGACGGGGCACGAGCGGCGCAAGTTTCCGCGTTATCCGGTCATGGAGCGTATGAACCTGGCGGTCGAGGACGTGAGCATCGGCGAGTCCATAGGCATCGGCGAGGCCGTTGACATCAGCCTCGGCGGCCTGCGCGTGCGCCACCTGCCGAAACACACAGAGGTCCGCGAGGGAGACCGCCTGGGGCTGCTCCTGATAGACGAGGAGCAGGCGCTGTCGCTGCGCGCCGAGGTGGTTCACCACGGGACGACCGACAGCTTCGGCGTCGAGTTCCGCGACATGACGCCCGTGGAGCGGCGCGAGGTGGACCGCCTGCTCCAGAGATTACACGCCTGAAACGAGAATTCACTTGAAATCCAGCAGAGATAAAACAGACAACCAAACGCACAGGCAAGAGGTCGAAGAGGTCGCCGAGACGGCGGCGGTCGCTGCCGCTGAGGCTACCTGGCCGCAGACGCGCGCCATCCTCCGCATCATCATCATCGTCCTGCTGGTCGCGGCGCTGATGTGGGTGCTCTACAAACTCGAAGGCGTGCTGCTGCTGCTCGTGCTTTCCGTCTTCTTCTCCTACCTGATTGCGCCGCTCGTAGAGTTCGTCCGCCGTCCCTTCAACGTGCGCGGGCGCGAGCACATCATGCCGCGCGCCGCGGCCATCGGCGTCGTCTACTTCGTCCTCTTCGGCTCGTTGATTGTGGCGCTCTGGATTCTGCTGCCCAAACTCACCACACAGGCCCAAGCCTTTAAAGGCGCAAGCGACCAATTTCGGACGACCGCCGAGGGCCGCGTCAAGCTCATCAGCGATTTTTGCCGCCGGAACGAGATTCCGGCCAACGCCTGCGACTACATCAACGGAGCGTTGATGCGCGGGGTGACGGCGGGCAAAGATTATATCGAAAAGGGCGCGCCGGAGTTGATAGCCGGGGTGCTCGGCTGGATTCCGTGGCTGATTCTGATTCCGATTCTCTCCTTCTTCTTCCTCAAGGACGCGGACGACTTCCGGCGCTCGGCGCTCCAGATGTTGCCGCGCGGGCGCTGGCGATGGCGCGGCGATGAGTTCTTTCAGGACGTGAACTCGACCCTGGCCGCCTACATCCGCGCGCAGTTAATCGCCTGCCTGCTGATTGGCACAATTTGCACGCTCGGCTTCGTCGCGCTCGGCGTTCCCTTCCCGCTCGTGATCGGCGTCATCGCGGGGTTTCTGGAATTCATCCCGCTGGTCGGCCCGCTCGTCGTCGCCATCATCGCCGCGCTCGTCACGAGTTTCAGTCCAGACACCTCGACCTATTCGGCGCTCTGGGTGCTGCTTTTCCTGGGCGTCCTGCGCATCATCCACGACTACACAATCTACCCGCGCCTCGTAGGCCAGGGCGTACACCTGCACCCCCTGGCCGTCATCCTCGCCATCCTCGCGGGGTACGAGTTGGCGGGCGTGGCCGGAATCTTTCTCTCGATCCCGCTGATTGCTGTCGCCACTGTGAGCTACCGCCACTGGCTCGAACACAGAGGGAGCGAGGGATTGGTCGCGGAGATTTTGCAGCCCGTCGAGGAGGCCATCGGGGAGCCCCCGCTCGAAGACGAATCAGCGCCCTACTACGAAGACGAAGTGCCGGACGAACCCACCCGCAACATCCGCGACGGTCACTCGCACCCGAGCGCCGACACGACTCCCGACGAGATGGCACGCGCCCGCCCAGACCTCACTACCGGCGAACTCAAGATGCCGAAGATGGACTGAACATCACAAGCCGCCTCGCAGATTTTGGACTTTTGTACAAATTTATAAGGAGCTTTCCCCATGCTTGACCCTTATGTCGGTGAGATCAGGCTTTTCGCCTTTAACTTCGCCCCGAGCGGCTGGTTGCCGTGCGCCGGGCAACTGCTGCTCATGAGCCAGAACACCGCGCTCTTTTCCCTCCTCGGAATCTCTTACGGCGGCGACGGCCAGACCACTTTCGGCCTGCCGGATTTGCGCAGCGTGGCCCCGCAGGGCCTGCAATACTGCATCTCTCTCCAGGGCGTCTACCCGAAGCAACCGGGCGGCGTCTCCCCGGTCCTGGGGGAACTGGCACTCTTCCCTTATTCGTTCTCGCCCAACGCCTGGTTGCGAAGCACCGGCCAGCTTATGCCGGTTGGTGAGTCTGAAGCTCTCTTCAAAGTCCTCGGTACCAGGTTCGGCGGCGACGGCGTGACCACCTTCGGGCTGCCGAACCTGTCCGCCACGCCGCCTCCGGACGCGAATGACGAGGGTTCGCTCTACTTCATCACCGTGTTCGGGAACCCCGGCTCGCCCGCCGCCTTCCTCGCCACGGTGCAGCTCCAGCCCTTCGCGGCCGTGCCCGCCGGCTGGGCCGCCTGCGACGGCCAACTGCTGCCGATTAACCAGAACCAGCAACTCTTCTCTCTCCTGGGAACCAAGTTCGGCGGCGACGGCGTGACCACCTTCGGGCTGCCCGACCTGCGCCAACTCACCGTCCCCGCCGGCACGCAGTATTGCATCAGCGTGAGCAACGCGCCGGCGGCGTCCGCGGCGGGGCCAGGGCCTGAGGAATTGGCGGAAGAGGTTGACGCGGACGCGCCCGCGGACGAAACGGGCGATTCGCCCGCCGCAAAATACTAAGCGGCTCTGTGTGCCATTTTGCCGCCTGAGCCTTCGTGATTCGGCGAAGGCTCAGGCGGCGGCGCGCGCGCTCTCCATCAGTTCGATGAAGCGGTTGAAGTGGTGCTCGGCGTCGTGTGGGCCGGGCGCGGCCTCCGGGTGATATTGGACCGAAAAGATTGGGAGCGTCTTGTGGCGCATGCCCTCGACGCAGTTGTCGTTGAGGTTGACGTGCGTGACTTCGATGTCGGCGGGCAGGCTGTCGGCGCTCACCGCGAAGCCGTGGTTGTGAGAAGTAATCTCGACAGAGCCTTTGAGTAAATCCTTGACGGGCTGGTTGCCGCCGCGGTGGCCGAACTGCAACTTGTAGGTCGTGCCGCCGAAGGCTCGCCCGAGCAATTGGTGACCGAAGCAGATGCCGAAGGTCGGCAAGCCCGCTTCGGCGACGCGGCGCACCTCCTCCACGACCTTCGTCATAGAGGCCGGGTCGCCCGGCCCGTTCGAGAGAAAGATGCCGTCCGGCTTCAGCGCTATGACTTCCGCAGCGGGCGTGTCGGCCGGCACCACCGTCACGCGGCAACCCATCGCCGCCAGCTCGCGCAAAGAATTCATCTTCACGCCGAAGTCGTAGCAGACGACGCGGAAGCGCTCGCGCCCCTCGGCCGGGACTTCGTAAATCTCCTTGCAGGTGACAACGCTCGCCAGTTCCCTGTTCTCCATCGCGGGCGAGCTTCGTGCTTTCTCGACCAGGCTCGCCTCGTCCAGATCAAGGGTCGAAAGACAGGCGCGCATGGCCCCCTTGTCTCTGATGTGGCGGACGAGCGCGCGCGTGTCTATGCCTTCGATGGCGACTATCTTCCAGCGCTTCAGGTAGGCGTCGAGCGTCTCCTCCGCGCGCCAGTTGGAGGCCGTCCGGCTCGCCTCCTTGACGACGAAGCCCTCGACCCACGGCCGCGACGACTCCGCGTCCGCGCCCGTCACGCCGTAGTTCCCTATGAGCGGGTACGTCATGCAGACGATCTGCCCCGCGTAGGACGGGTCCGTCAGGACTTCCTGGTAGCCCGACATAGAGGTATTGAAGACCATCTCGCCAGAGGTCTCGCCCTCTGCGCCCCACGAGCGGCCACGAAACACGCGCCCGTCTTCGAGCGCCAGCAGTGCGGGTTTTGAGTCAGTCAGTGCCATCGGATTTAGAATCTTCAGGGAGCCGGGGCGGGCTTGGTTTGCGGCCGCACGTCGTTCGACAGATGCGAGGCGACGACTTGCCAGCGCCCTCCGCGCTTCACATAAGTGTCG
>DATFCB010000732.1:0-8006 GCA_035253525.1 Pyrinomonadaceae bacterium
TTCGCCTATGGTCAGCCCCGCCTCCTGCGCCCTGATCATAATCTCCGCGTCGGCAAACCAGTCGTCGGACTCAAGGTGAAGCTGCTCGTACTTCGTGCGGCGTATGATCTTGGGCTTCGCGTTCACGTCGCGGATTTTCAGGCCGAAGAAGAGCTTGAAGAGCAGGTTGTAGACGGCCGAGATGATGCGGCGGTAGAGGCCGTCGTCGCGGCGCACGCGGTAGGTCTTCGTCAGGTCAAGGTTCTCGACGCGGGCTTTGAGCAGGCACGCGATGACGGATTCAGGGGGAAATTGACCGTCGCCGTCAATCACGCCGATGTATTCGCCGCGCGCGACGTTCATGCCCATGCGCATGTCCCAGCCCATCATCCCGTCCTTGGGCCGGACGACGGTGCGAATGTTGTCGCGGGTCCGGGCCAGCGCCTCGACGACCTGCGGCGTCTCGTCGTCGCTGCCCTCGACGTAATTGCCGACAAGCACCAGTTCCCAGGTGAAGGTGCAGTAAGAGAGCGTGCGGCAAAGTTTCTCGACGAACGGGACGATTGTCTGGCCGCTGCGGTAGCAGAGCACTACGAGTGAGAAGTCAGGTTCGGTCACGCGCGTATGGTATATATCAAGGCGGCCGTTAGCAACGGTCTGGACCCGTCCCGGCTTGGAAACGCATGAGGGCGCTCTTCACAGGTGCCTCGTCGCCGCTCGGCGGGCGCGTGCTACGCTGCCTGCTCGCCGACGACGCGTACACAGAGGTCTGGTGCGGCGTTCACGAGCGCGCCGTTGAGATAACGCACCCGAAGCTGCGCCGCTTCCATTTGAGGCTCGAAGGCGAGGCCGGTTTGGACGACATCCCCGCGCCGCTCGACCTGTGTGTTCACTTCGCGGGGGTGACGCACGCGCGCGACGAGCGCCTGTACTGGGACGTGAACGAGCGCGGCACGGCGCGACTGGCCGAGAACGCGCGCCACCTCGGCTGCCGTCGCTTCGTCTACGTCAGCACGCGGTGCGCGACCCGTGGCAGCGGCGCTTATGGCGAGTCAAAGCTGGCAGCGGAGGTTGAGTTGCGGCGGCACGATTGGGACAGCCTTTTAATCCTGCGCCCGGCGGAAGTCTACGGCGGCGGCGGAAGCGAAGGGATTGACAAGTTCATACGGTTGGCGCGCAAAGTCCGCGTCGTGCCGCTGCTTTTCGGGCACGCCCGCTTGCAATTTGCGCCGCTGCACGTTGATGATTTCGTACGCGCGACCTGTGATCTGTTAGCGGAGCGGAGAACGGGCGTGCAGGTTCTTGAGATGTGCGGGCCGGAGAGTTTGAGCGGCGCGCAATTGGCACAGCGCATCGGGAGGCGTTTCAAAGCCTTGCCGCTCCCGCTATGGTGGCCCGCGCTGGCCTTCACGCTGCGTGCTCTGCGGCGCGTCCGATTGAGCCCGGTCGCGCCCGATCAAATCGAAAGGCTGACGGGGCCGAAGACGGCGAACCATTCGACGCCCGCCCCGGCATTGGACGCGCCCGTGATTCGTTTTATGCTTGACTGAGGCCGTTTGAAAATCAGGAGCCGCCCTTTGCGGCTTTGCGCCTCCAGCGTGAAAAATAAAAACCACTCACGCCAAGCCGCAAAGGCGCAAAGGGGTTGAGTCAATTTGTAGCTTGAGTTTGATAGATGTCGAGCGTAAGTAAAAAGCAGGTGGGTGAGGCGCTGCCGCAGGGGATGCAGGAGCACACCTATCCCATCATGTACGAGATCGAGGACGCGCACTGGTGGTACGCCGGCCGGCGTCGCATCATCAAGAGTTTTCTCGGGCGTGTGTGCCGGAATTTTCAGACGCCGCCGCGCATCCTCGACGTGGGCTGCGGCACGGGCGCGAACCTCGAACTGCTCGCCGAATTCGGCGAGACGGAAGGCGTTGACATTTCCCAGGAGGCGCTGGCGTTTTGCCGCGAGCGGGGTTTCGGTAACGTGCGGCACGGCGCGGCCGAAAAGCTGCCGCACGCCGACAACACTTTCGACGTAGTGACCGCGCTCGACGTGATTGAACATTTGGACGACGACCTGGCAAGCCTGCAAGAGATGCGCCGTGTCCTGCGGCCCGGCGGGCGCGTCTTGCTCTTCGTCCCGGCGTTCATGTTTCTCTGGGGCGTGCAGGACGACGTGAGCAATCACCGCCGCCGCTACAAATTGAAGGAATTGGAAACGGTCGTCGAGCGGGCGGGTTTCGAAGTCGAGCGCGCGACCTACGCGAACATCACTTTCTTTGCGCCCATCCTGCTCGTGCGCACGTTCATGCGCCTCGCGAGGATCAGGCCGTCGTCGGGTGATTTCAAGATCAACGTGCCTGCTTTCAACGGCGTGCTGGGTCGCGTCTTCGGCGCTGAAAGATTCTGGCTCAGTCGTTTGAGTTTCCCGTTCGGCGTCTCCGCTCTATGTGTCGCCCGGCGGAAGGATTGAGTGGAATAAATGTCTAGCGTCACAAAAGGCCAGGCCGAGCGGCTGCCGCAGGAGATGCAGCAGCACACCTATCAGATCATGTACGAGGTCGAGGGGACGCACTGGTGGTTCGTCGGCCGCCGCCGCATCCTGGAGAGTTTCGTCAGGAGGATTTGCCAGGACCTGAAGCGGGAGTTGAACGTGTTGCGCCCGCGCATCCTCGACGTGGGCTGCGGCACGGGCGCGAACCTTGAGATGCTTGGCAAGTTCGGCGAGGCGCACGGCGTTGACGTGTCGCAGGACGCGCTCGCCTTCTGCCGCGCCCGCGGCCTTGAGAACGTGCGGCACGGCGCGGCCGAGAAGCTGCCCTACGAAGACAACTCGTTCGACCTCGTGACGGGCCTCGACGTGGTCGAACATTTGGACGACGACCTGGCCGGTCTTTCGGAGATGCGCCGCGTGCTCAGGCCGGGCGGTCGCGTCTTGCTCTTCGTCCCGGCGTTCATGTTTCTCTGGGGCGTGCAGGACGACGTGAGCCACCACAGGCGGCGCTACACGATTCCGAATTTGCGGCGCGCGGTTCAAGCGGCCGGTCTTGAGGTCGAGCGCACGACTTACGCCAACATCACTTTCTTCGCGCCGATCCTGCTCGGACGCGCTTTGATGAAAGTGACGGGACTCAAGCCCGCCTCTGAGAACAACATCAATGTTTCGGCGCTGAACGGCGTGCTCGGGCGCATCCTCGGCGCGGAGAGCGCCTTCCTCGGCCGCCTCAATTTCCCGTTCGGCGTCTCCGCCCTGTGCGTCGCCCGGCGGGTCGAATAGATTTGAAGCGCATAAGCAAGTATCAGGAAAGGAGGACCGAGATGGGCACAGCGACTCGAACGATGACGGCCGAAGAGCTTTTGATGATGCCGGACGACGGCACCCGTTATGAGCTTGTGAAAGGAGAGTTAGTCAAAATGTCACCGACAGGCGGCAAGCACGGGATACTCGCGCTCAGGCTCGGGGCGGCCCTCGTCCAGTACGTTGAAGCTAACAATCTGGGCGAAGCGTTCGGGGCGGAAACCGGCTTCATTCTCACGACCGATCCTGATACGGTGCGCGCGCCGGATGTCGCTTTCGTGAGCCGCGAGCGCATTCCGCCGGGAGACTTCCCGGAAAAATTCTGGCCCGGCCCGCCCGACCTGGCCGCCGAAGTCATCAGTCCGAGCGATACGCTTTACGAAGTTGATGAGAAAATCGAGGAGTATCTGAAAGCAGGCGTAAAGTTAATCTGGATCGTCAACCCAAAGAAACGAACTATCACAATCTATCAACCGAACAAAGAGCCGCAAACTCTGACCGAAGCAGAGACGCTCGACGGGCGGGATGTCCTGCCCGGCTTTCAATACAGCCTCGGGCGACTTTTCGCCAGGAGTCGCTAACGCCATTGAGCGTCCATCTCAAGTTGATGAAGATAACGGACGAAAAAACTTTGACGAGAGAGCGTGAGGCGGCGGGCGACGGAGCAAGCGCGCCGCCGGACATCTCCGTCTTTCTCCCGGTCTTCGACGAGGAGCCGAACCTGCGGCTGCTGCACGAGAAGCTGGACGACGCGCTCAGGAAGCTCGGCCGCACGGCCGAGATCATTTACGTTGACGACGGCTCGCGCGACCGCAGTCTGGACATCCTGCGCGAGTTGGCCGAGCGTGACTCGCGCGTGCGCGTCGTCGCGCTCCGGCGCAACTACGGGCAGACCGCCGCGATGGCCGCGGGCATTGACGCGGCGCGCGGGCGCGTGCTGATTCCTATGGACGCTGACTTGCAGAACGACCCGGCAGACATCGCGCGCCTCCTCGATAAACTCGACGAGGGCTACGACGTGGTGTCGGGCTGGCGCAAGAATCGTCAGGACAAACTCGTCACGCGGAAGATTCCCTCTATGCTCGCCAACCGGCTCATCTCCTGGATAGGCGGCGTGCCCCTTCACGACTACGGCTGCTCTTTGAAAGCCTACCGCCGCGAGTCTTTAGAAGACGTGCGGCTCTACGGCGAGATGCACCGCTTCATCCCGATTTACGCCTCGTGGGCCGGCGCGCGCGTCACGGAGATTCCGGTCGAGCACCACGCGCGCACGATGGGTAAATCCAAGTACGGTTTGTCGCGCACCGTCAAGGTCATCTTCGACCTGATGACGATCAAGTTCATGGCGTCTTACCAGACGAAGCCCATCTACATCTTCGGCACGTTCGGCTTCCTGAGCTTCTTTGTCTCAATGGTCGCCGCCGTCTGGGCCGTCGTGCTCAAGCTCGTACACAAGGCCGACTTCATACAGACGCCTTTGCCCATCATCGCCGTCGTCATGTTCGCCGTCGGCATACAGTTTCTCCTGATGGGCCTCCTCGCAGAGATGCTCGTGCGCACCTACCACGAGTCGCAGGCCAAGCGCATCTACGCGGTGCGCGAGAAGATAGGATTTGATAAAACAGTGATAAGTGATGAGTGATAAGTGATGAGTTAAGACCGCTTGCTTTAACTTATCACTTATCACTCATCACTTATCACTTCTTTTCTATGTGTGGCATCACCGGATGGGCCAGTCTGGATGCGCGGACGCCGCCGCCCGAGGGCGCGCGGGCGCTCTTGCGTTCGATGTGCGAGCGGATGACGCACCGTGGGCCGGACTCTGAAGGGTTGATGACGGCGCAGGGCGTGGCGCTCGGGATGCGCCGCCTCGCCATCATTGACTTGCAGACGGGCGAGCAGCCCGCCAGGAGCGAGGACGGGCAAATCTCCGTCATCCTCAACGGCGAGATTTACAACTACCGCGAATTGCGCGCCGACCTGTTGAAGCGCGGCCACCGCTTCCGCTCCGAGTCGGACACGGAAGTCCTGCCGCACCTCTACGAAGAGCACGGCGCGGAGATGGTTCATCATCTCAACGGCATGTTCGCCTTCGCGCTCTGGGACGAGCGCCGCCGCAAGCTCTTTATCGCGCGCGACCGCTTCGGGGAAAAGCCTCTCTACTGGGGCGTCTTCGACGGCACCTTCCTCTTCGCCTCAGAAGCGAAAGTGTTACTGGCACACCCGTCCGTCCATCCGCGCCTCAACCTCGACGCGCTCCGTCAATATTTGTCGTTCGACTACGTGCCCGCGCCGCTCTCGATTTACGAAGGCATCAACAAACTGACGGCCGCGCACACGCTCACGGTCGAGGACGGCCGCGTGGAGGTGCGCCCCTACTGGTGTCTGAGCTACAAGAAGCCTGAGCACACGCCGACCGAAGAAGAAGCGGCGGCGCATTTGAGAGAGTTGCTTGAGGACTCCGTCCGCATGCGGCTCGTGTCGGACGTGCCGCTCGGCGTGCTGCTTTCGGGCGGCGTGGACTCTTCGACGGTCGCGGCGATGGCCGTGCACTCGTCTCACGAGGCGGTCAAGACCTTCTCCATCTCGTTCGCCGAGTCCTCCTTCGACGAGTCTTCCTACGCGCGCGCGGTCGCCAAGTTCCTCGGCACGGACCACCACGAAGAGCGCCTGAGCGTTGCCCTGGCGGCGAACCTCGTCGGCGAGATAGGCTCTTGGATGGACGAGCCGTTCAGCGACCCTTCGCTCGTGCCGACCTACCTGCTCTCGCGCTTCACGCGCAAGCACGTCACGGTCGCGCTCGGCGGCGACGGCGGCGACGAATTGTTCGCGGGCTATCCGATGTATCCGGGCCACCAGTTCGCGCGTAAGTACGAGCGCGTGCCGCGCTTTCTGCGCCGCGCGCTAATCGAGCCGCTGGTCCGCCGTCTGCCCGTCAAGACGAAGAATTTGTCGTTCGACTACAAGGCGCGGCGCTTCATCACCGGCATGAACTACGACGAGGTCACGCGCCATCACGTCTGGTTCGGCTCGTTCACTCCTGAAGAGCAGGCGTTGCTTTTGACTGATGAAGCGAGGGGCCGCAGCGACGGCGACATCTACCGCGAGGCGCGCCGCCTGCTCGCGGAAGACTGCGACGCCACGAACGCGGTCGAGCGTATGCAGAGCCTGGACACGCGGCTCTATCTGGCCGAAGACATTCTGACCAAGGTTGACCGCGCGAGCATGGCCGTCTCTTTGGAAGTGCGCGCGCCGTTTCTGGACCCGCGCGTCGCGGAGTATGCCGCGAGTTTGCCGCTCTCGTACAAGCTGCGCGGGCGCACCTCGAAATACATCCTGAAGCGCGCGGTCGCGGACCTCTTGCCAAAGTTCGTGACGAAGCGCGGCAAGAAAGGCTTCGGCGTGCCCGTCGCCGAGTGGTTGAAGGGCAAGCTCCGACCGCTCGCGCGCGACCTGCTCTCCGAGGAGCGCATACGCCGCGGCGGCCTCTTCGACCCGGATTACGTTCGCCGCCTACAGGACGAGCACGAGCGCGGCGCGGCCAACCACCGCAAGCTGCTCTGGACTCTTCTCATGTTCGAGTTGTGGCACGAGAGCTTCATCGAGACGCCGCGGCGGATTGAGACTTCTGTGAGCAGCAGGCAGTGAGCACGAGCGAACTGGAACGCGCATACCGTAGCCTGGCCGAGTGGTGCCGCGAGCGCGACTACATGGGGCACGACCCTTTCGACGCGCTCAATAGCCGCCTCTTTCAGGCCACGCCGCTCAAACGCTCGCGCACGGCGCGGCTCGTCTGGACGCAACTCTTCAAACGCTCGCCCGTCAGCTTCCGCAAACTCGCGCTCGTCCCCGCCGAGGAAAACGCTAAGGGCACGGCGCTCTTCGCGCTCGCGGCCCTCGCGGACTTTCGCCGGACGCGTACGAAAGAGGCCGAGCGGCACGCCCGCGCGCTCGTCGGCCGCTTGCAGTGCGCGCGCATCGAAGGGTTCAGCGGCGCGGCCTGGGGTTACAACTTCGACTGGCAGGGACGCGCGTTCTTCGCGCCAACGGGGACGCCCACTGTCGTCCCCACCGCCTTCGCCGCCCGCGCTTACACGGAGGCGGCGCGCGACCTACAGGACGACGCTTACCTGCGAACGGCGCGAAGCGCCTGCGACTTTATTCTGAACGACCTGCCGCGAAGCCACGAGACGGAGCGCGAGGTCTGTTGGAGCTACTCGCCCGTTGACCGCACGCGTGTCTTCAACGCGAGCCTGCTCGCGGCCGAAACGCTCGCGTCCGTGGGCAGCCTGACAGGTGAAATTGAATTGTGCCAGTGGGCCGCGCGCGGCGCGCGTTACGTCGCGGGTCGTCAGCGCGCCGACGGCTCGTGGGCTTACGGGGCCGCGGACTTCCAATCCTGGGCGGACAATTTTCACACGGCCTTCGTCCTGACGAGCCTCGCGCGCATACGCGCGACGTGCCCCGCCGCGTCCGGGTCCGAACTCGACGAGCCCCTGCGTCGCGGCTACGAATTCTGGCGCGACGCGTTCTTCCTCGCGGACGGCTGGCCGAAATATTTCCATGATAGACTCTACCCGGCCGACGCACATTCGGCGGGCGCGGGCGTCGTCGCGCTCCTCGAATTACGAGGACTCGACCCGCAGGCCCCTGAACTGGCACAAAAAATCGCCCTCTGGGCGACGCGCAACCTGCGCGACCCGCGCGGATTTTTCTACTACCAGCGCCGCCGCCTCTACAC